>CAMUXX010000041.1 GCA_947164805.1 uncultured Elusimicrobia bacterium
ATATAAGTTATTGGCCCTTTAAGTAAACAAATTGCGCCTGTTTTTTGCGCAAGTTCTTTAGCGGCGGTTTTTGGGTTTAAGGTTTTTTGTTTGAGCAATCTTTTCATTTCCCCGAAGTGAGGTGTTAAAATATAAGGGCCACCTGCCTTGGGTAATTTTGTACCTTTGCTTGCCAAAAAAGTTAAGGAACTTGCATCAATTACGGTAGGCAGTTTTGCAAATTCCAAAATTTTCAAAGTATTTTTTGCCATTTCCGCAAGACCGCTGCCGATAAGCAAAACATCGGGTTTAAAATTTTTAATATATTTTTTAATTTCGTTTACTTGATTTTTTTCAAGCGGTAAAACAAGCGCTTGCGGAACTGTGCAAACTGTTGCTTTTATAACTTCCGGTATTGAGGCAAGCGCCACCATACCTGCACCGCAAAAATACGCACCCAAAACATTAAGCACCGCAGCACCCTGCATTGTTTTTGAACCGGCAATAATTAAAATTTTACCGTTAATATTTTTATAGGAATCTTTTTTTATTTTAGGGAAATTTTCTTTAAAAAACTTTTTTGTTATTTTCATTTCTTATAAACGAGCACTACGGCTTGGGCAAAATTTTTGGTATGCGATAAAGATATTTTAAAATATAAATCTTTGGCACGTTTATCTTTAACGGTAACACGCGGCGCACCGGATTTATCATTTAAAACCTGAATTTTTTTAAAAGCAATTTTATCAAAAGGCAAGGCTTTAAAAACTGCTTCTTTTGCACAGTACCTAACCGCTAAATGTTCGGCTTTATTTTTTTTAGTGCCTGAATATTTAAGTTCTTCTTCGGTAAATAAACGGTTTAAAACCTTTATGCCAAGGTTTTCAAAACGGGAAACTTCCTCTATATCAGTTCCGATATTTATAATTTCCATATTATTCAACCGTTACACTTTTAGCAAGGTTTCTGGGTTTATCAATTTCCCTACCCAAAAAATTTGCAATAAAATAGGCATAAAATTGTAAAATTGTTGCCGCAAGCAACGGAAACAAGTATTCATTAGTATAAGGTACTTCCAAAGCATTTTTTGACGGTGTATTTGTTACAAATATGACACGTGCACCGCGTGCGGAAACTTCCTGGCAAGAGGAAATCATTTTTTCATACAAACTGCTTTTTGGTGCTAAAGCAACAACGGGAATACCTTTATCAATTATTGCTATAGGGCCATGTTTGATTTCACCTGCTGCAAAACCCTCGGCATGCTTATAGGAAATTTCTTTTAATTTAAGTGCCCCTTCCAAAGCAAGCGGGAAACTTGCATTACGCCCAATAAAAATAAATGACGGGCTTTTATAAACTTTTTTCGCTACTTTTTTGACAGCACTTTCAAGTTTTAAGGTTTGTTTTAAAAGTTCCGGTAAGTTTAAAAATTCCTGATATAAATCTTCAAACTCCGCTTTAGTTATTGAATTTTGCACATATGCAAGCTGCAAAGCAAGCGCATATAAAACGGTTAATTGGCATGTAAATGCTTTAGTTGATGCCACACTGATTTCCGGCCCGCAATGCGTAAAGACAGAGTAATCACTTTCCCTCACTATCGCTGATCCTATAACATTACACACGCTTAAAATTTTTAAACCGTGCGCTTTGGCGTTTTTTAAAGCAGCCAAAGTATCTGCCGTTTCACCCGATTGGCTGACTGCCACAAAAAGCCAATTCTTTTTAAAATGTATCGGCCTGTATTTAAATTCTGAGGCCATTTCAACTTCAACGGGGATTTTGGCAAAATGTTCAATAACATATCTTGCCACTAAAGCAGCATGATAAGCAGTTCCGCAAGCAACGATATACAAACCCTCAATTCTTTTAGCCTCTTTTAAAGGTAAACCAAAGGCTTTTGTTATATCGGGCGGAAGTGTTTGCAAAGTATCTTTGACATTTTGCGGCTCATCATGAATTTCTTTCAGCATAAAATGCTCAAAGCCGCCCTTTTCGGCAGCGGAAATATCCCAAGAAATTGTGTGGATTTTACGCGTCGTTTTGTGGAAGTCAGCGTCATAAACTTCAATACTGTCTTGTGTAATTTTTATCGTATCACCGTCTTCAAAAAATATTGCTTTATTTGTGTGGCTTAAAAAAGCAGGAATATCAGAGGCAAGAAAAAACCCTTTTTTACTAATCCCGGCTACTAAAGGACTTTGCCTTTTGGCTGCCACCATCACGCCGGGGAATTTTGAACTTAAAGCAACAAGTGCAAATGCACCTTTTAATTTGCGTGTAGTTTTTTGAAAAGCATTAAAAAAATCTTTTTCTTTTTTTAATTCTTCTTCTAGCAGATGGGCGATAACTTCGGTATCTGTTTCGGATTTAAATTTGTGACCTTTTCTAATTAAAATATTTTTAAGTTCCAAATAATTCTCAATAATACCGTTATGAACTAGGGCAATATTCCCTGTACAATCTGTATGAGGATGGCTATTAACAAGTGAAGGTTTCCCATGCGTTGCCCAACGTGTATGTGCAATACCAATGTATGAATTTTTACCGGATTTTTTAACTAAATTTTCCAAATTTTTAACTTGCCCTACTGCTTTTAAAACTGTGATTTTATTTTTTACTTCCAAGGCAATACCGGCGGAATCATAACCACGGTATTCAAGTTTTTTAAGACCTTCTATTAAAAGATCGGCACAGTTATTTTTACCGCAAAATCCGACTATTCCGCACATTATTTTGCCTCTATTAAAAGTTTCATATCAAGCAAGGCTTGCGGTAGCCCGCGGAAAACGGATCTCGCAATAATTGCATGCCCGATATTTAAAGCCTCCATACCGGTAATATGGGCAATATCTTCAACATTATTATAATTAAGACCGTGGCCTGAATGCACTTCCAAACCAAGTTCTTTTGCCAAAATCGTAGCCATTTCTATACGCTCAAGTTCGGCGCGGCGGGCCTTTTCATTTCTGGCTTCGCTATAAGTTTTTGTACAAAGTTCCACAATATCTGCATTTAAACGTTTTGCGGTACGTAAATTAGAAGGCTCCGGGTCAACAAATAAACTTACTTTTATACCTGCTTTTTGCAAGTTTTTTACAGCACGCATAATTTCCGGCAAATTACGTTTATTTAATTTTAGGCCGCCGGAAGTTGTAAGTTCATTAGGAAATTCCGGCACTAAACACACAGAACCGCATTTAAGGGAAACTGCGAAATCAACCATTTCTTTAGTGGCTGATATTTCAAGATGGATTTTTTCACGTGCAATTTTTGCTAAATTTTTAAGGTCTGTTTCCTGAATATGGCGCCTGTCTTTACGCAAATGCATAACTATATAATCTGCCCCTAAAGCGAGGCAAATTTCAGCTGCCTTAACGGGGCTTGGTTCAATGCCCCCGCGCGCTTGGCGAAGGGTTGCGATATGATCTAAATTTACACCTAATTTCATAGTCACCTCTAGCAAGTTTTAACTTTGCTTTTATAAAATGTTACCACTTTTTGGCAAATATCTTCCACGTTTTCTTTATTTTCATCTTCCACAAGAACGCGGAGTAAAGGCTCAGTTCCCGAATAGCGCACAACTATACGGCCTTTATCGCCCATAGAATTTTCAAGTTCTTTAAGGTATGGGCAAAAGCCTTCAATTTCATTTAAAGGGATTTTCTTTTCCACTTTAACCGGAACAAGTTTTAAGGGATATTTTTGCCATAAATTTTTGAAATAACCCAATTTTTTGCCGGATTTTTTTATAATACCAAGCAGTTGCAAAGCTGTTAAAATGCCATCGCCTGCAGGGGCAATATCTCTGAAAATAATATGGCCGGAAGTTTCCCCCCCTACAGATAAATTGTTTTTTGTAAGTTCCTCAAAAACATATTTATCACCGACTTTTGTTAAAACAGGCTCAATACCGTTTGCTTTCAAATAATTAATTAAACCCAAATTTGCCATAATTGTTAAAACGGCTTTATTGCCTTTAAGTTTGCCTTCATTTTTTAAGTAAACAGAAACAGTTGAAATTACATTATCACCGTCAAAAACAGTACCGTCTTCGGTCACTGCGATAAGGCGGTCAGCATCCCCGTCAAAGGAAAGGCCAAGGTCCGCTTTGCATTTCTTAACTGCTTCCTGTAAACCTTCAGTATACAAAGCGCCGGCATTTTTATTTATATTAAAACCGTCCGGGTTATTATTTATTACAGTTACTTTTGCACCAAGTTCTTCAAAAACTTTAGGTGCGATTTTAGAAGATGCGCCGTTTGCGCAATCAAGCACGATATGTAAACCTTTTAAATTTTCAGTTTCAGTTAAAGTACTTTTTAAAAAGGAGATATATTCTTCCACTTTTTCCGGCACTTCGCAAAATTTTGTATTATCTTTAGGTGCCGGAACAGATTTTAAATTTTCAATTTCGCGCTCAATATTATCTTCAATATTTTCACTTAGTTTTGTTCCTTGTGCGGAAAAGAATTTTATACCGTTAAATTCCGCCGGATTATGGCTGGCAGAAATTACAATACCGCAAATATTTTTGTATTTTTGTGTAAGCAAAGAGACACTGGGTGTCGTTGAAATACCTAAAGACAAAACATTATATCCTGCTGCCCTAATACCTTTTGTAAGGCACTCCAAAATAGCTTTACCGCTTGCGCGGGAATCTTGAGCAATAAAAATATTTTTATTTGTATTATTTGGTTCTTGTTTTGAAAGTTCTTTTAAGGCACAATAACCAAGTTTTATAACAAAATCCTCTGTTAAAGGGAACTTCCCCCAAACGGAACGTATGCCGTCGGTGCCGAAATATTTAGGCATCTTGCCCTCCAAACAAATCGTCCGTTTGTTCTTGCTTATCTTCCTTTTTTATTTTTACCGGTTTTTTAGGTTCTTCCTTAACAGATTTTGCCTTCTCTTGTTCTTTATTTTCCGGTTTGACTTCTTCAACTCCGGCCGATTTTAAACCTAAAATTTCATCAATTTCTTTGGCTTCCACTACTTCTTTTTCAAGCAAACGGTCAACCAAAGCATGCATTTCTTTTAAGTGATCTTTAATAATATCTTTTGCTTTTTGATAAGAATCACGGATAAGTTTTGAAACTTCTTCGTCAATAGCACGCGCTAAATCTTCAGAAATATTTTTGTGCCTTGAAATATCACGTCCCAAAAATACTTCATCTTCTTCAGTATGCACCGCTATTGGACCAAGGCGATCACTCATACCAAGTTGTGCAACCATTTTCCTAGCATAAGATGTTGCCCTGGATAAATCATCTGATGCACCGGTTGTAATTTCTTCAAACAAAATTTCTTCCGCTGCACGTCCGCCAAGCAAAATGGTAAGTTTATCTAAAATCTCGCTCTTTGAAGTTAAATATTTGTCTTCCAAAGGCAACTGCATGGTATAACCCAAAGCCGGGCCTCTGGGAATAATGGAAACTTTATGTACAGGGTCTCCGTTTTTAGACAATTTCGCAATAATTGTATGGCCTGATTCATGCGCAGCAATAATGCGTTTTTCTTTATCCGAAATAACGCGGCTTTTGCGTTGCGGGCCGGCCATAACACGTTCTACAGCTTCTTCAATATCTGCATTTGTAACAGCAGGCTTATCCTGGCGCGCGGCCAAAATTGCGGCCTCATTGATAACATTTGCCAAATCAGCACCAACAAAACCTGGCGTACTTTTGGCGATAACGGAAAGGTCTACTTCTTTTGCCATTTTAACTTTTTTGGCATGTACTTTTAAAATTTCCTCACGGCCTTTCATATCGGGTGAAGGAACATTAATATGCCTGTCAAAACGGCCGGGCCTTGTTAAGGCCGGGTCTAAAACATCCGGGCGGTTTGTTGAACCCATCAAAATAATACCGTTTTGGGATTCAAAACCGTCAAGTTCAATTAAAAGTTGGTTTAAAGTTTGCTCGCGTTCATCATGCCCGCCACCGATACCGGCAAAGCGGCGGCGGCCGACGGCATCAAGTTCGTCAATAAAAATTATTGATGGTGCGTTCTTTTTTGCATTTGCAAATAAATCTCTGACACGAGCAGCACCAACACCGACAAACATCTCCACAAATTCAGATGCGGAGGCAGAGAAAAATGATACTTTTGCCTCCCCGGCTACTGCTTTGGCAAGAAGGGTTTTACCTGTACCGGGTGCGCCGTATAAAAGCACACCTTTTGGGAGTTTTGCACCAAGTTTTTTAAACTCGGCCGGGCTTTTTAGGAATTTTATAATATCCTGCATTTCCTCTTTAGCCTCATCACAACCGGCTACATCTTTAAATGTTACGGTTTGCTTTGTTGGATCTTGCAGTTTTGCTTTTGAACGTGCGAAATTTAATGCGCTTTTTCCATCATTCCTTTGAGGGCGGATAAACAAAAACCACCACGCAAAAACAAAAAGCAAAACAAGGCCGATATTAAAGAGTACATTAAAAATCCAACTTTTATCTTGCTCGGCTTTAAAAGGCACTTTCGCAGCCATAAGTTCCCCGACAAGAGCGGAATCTTCAATCTTTACTGTGCTGAATTTTTGCTCTTTACCGTCATCTTTATAAACACCGGTTATGAGTTCGGGGGTAATGGTGACGTCCAGCAAATCCCCGCTTGCGATTTTGGCTTTAAAAGCAGAATAGTCAATATTTTTGACTTTGCCTGTATCACCGAATTTTGAAAAGAGTATAACTAAAATTATAAAAGATACTATCCACATTACCACTTGCCTAAATGGTATTTGCGGAACTTTATTTCTTGGTTTCATCAAAAACTCCTACATAAGGTAAATTACGGTATAATTCATTGTAATCGAGGCCATAACCTACAACAAATTCATTCTGTATCGTAAAGCCGATATATTTTGGCTTTATTTCAACTTTACGGTTTTGGGGTTTATCTAAAAGGGCGCAAAATTCTATGGAAGCAGGCTTGCGGGTACTAAGCATATCTTTTAAGTACACACCGGTAAGGCCGGTATCAACAATATCTTCAACGATAATAACGGGCCTGCCTTTAATATCGTCCCTGATATCAAGCAACATGCGTACTTTACCGCTGGAACTTGTACCTTGGTAAGAGGATAAACTCATAAAATCTATAGTACAATCTATTTCCAAATTTTTAATAAGATTTGCAAAAAATATTGAGGCACCCCTTAAAATACAAACTATCAACGGTTTTTGCCCGGCATAATCTGCCGAAATTTGCTTTGCAAGTTCTTTAACCCT
>CAMUXX010000042.1 GCA_947164805.1 uncultured Elusimicrobia bacterium
AACCGGCAGTTTTTGAAGGCAAATATCTTGCTGTATTTGATCATAACATCTTTGTGAAAATGAAGAATATAAAGCAACAATCGGTTTTAAACCTTGCGAGGCAAGGCCGCCGGCAAAAGTTACGGCATGCTCTTCTGCAATACCTACATCATAAAATCTGTTTGGATACTTTTCCCTAAATACGCTGAGGCCGGTGCCTTCAGGCATAGCGGCAGTAATGGCTGTTATTTTTTCATCTTTAGCAGCCAATTTATCAAGTGCTTGGGAAAAGGCTTTTGTATAAGTAATTTTATCACTGGTGCCGATAGTTTCCCCGGTATCAGGGTCAAAAATACCAAGGCCATGAAATTTTGTAGGTTTTTCCTCAGCAGGTAAATAACCTTTGCCTTTCTTGGTTACAATATGCAAAAATACAGGGCCGGGAATATCTTTAATCCTTTGCAACATTTCAATAACACCAAGCACATCATTTCCGTCAATAGGCCCAAAGTATTTAAAACCTAGTTCGGAAAATAATAAGCCCGAAAATAAAATTGAACGCGCGCGTTTTGCAAGTTTGAGGGCATTATTTACAAATTCTATATTAGCATTTTCCGCCAACTTTTCTGCGCCTGATTCCGCCGCCTGCACATATTTTGTAGAAAGTAATTTAGTTAAAAAATTCCCCAAAGCGCCAACGCGTTTTGAAATAAACATCTGGTTATCGTTTAAAATAACAAGTAAATTTGATTTTAATTGCCCTGCGTTTTGTAAGGCCTCATAAGTTAAACCGCCGGTCATAGAACCGTCCGCGATAACCGCAACCACTTTATTATGTTCTTTCTTTTGGTCACGCGCCGCAGCCATTCCAAGTGCGGCGGAAAGTGCCGTTGAAGCATGCCCGGCACCAAAGGTATCATATTCAGATTCATATATTTTTAAAAATCCACTCAAACCACCTTTTTTGCGGATGGTGTGGAAAACATCTTTCCTGCCTGTTAGCAATTTATGGGCGTATGTTTGGTGGCCTGTATCAAAAACAAGTTTATCTGTTGGCGTATTAAAGACATAATGCAACGCAACAATTAAATCAGTAGCACCTAGACTTGAACCCAAATGCCCACCGTTTTTTGAAACTGTTGAAATAATTTCCTGCCTTAACTCTTTACAAAGTTCTGGCAAAAGGTTCTTGTCTATCAAACGGAGTTGGGCCGGGGTATTAATTTTATCTAAAATTTTCATATAACCTCTAGTAAGAACGGCTTAAAAAGAAATTTGCCAAATCATAAAGGGGGGCAAGTTTTTCTCTGTTTATACCTTTTAAATTATTGAGTGCTTTTGTGGCATCTTTTACCGCTTTTTGTGCGGCGAGTTTCGCCTTATCAAGACCATATAAAGTGACGAAAGTTAATTTTTTATTTTCCGCGTCACTATTTGATTTGCCAAGTTGTTTTGCGGTTGCGGTTGCATCCAAAATATCATCAACTACCTGAAAGGCAAAACCGATTTTCCCGGCATAAGTTTTTATATTTTTTAAATTATTGCCTGTTGCGCCGGCAAGCAAAGCACCCACTTCCACCGCGGTTGTTATTAAAGCGCCTGTTTTATTTGCATGAATATAATCAAGCAAAACCGAAGCAGAAACTTCTTTACCTTCTTTTGGAAGTAAAAAATATTGCGGTGTTTTACTGCCTTTAAAGAGTTTGTTTTTTAAAAGTACTTGCGCCCTTTTGCTTTTACCGTCCAAAATACCCTCGGCAAAGATATCGGCAACCTGCCCACCTATCATACCCCTGACACCGCCAAAGCGCGCCAAAGAATTTATGGCAAGTGCTAAATTTTGCGGTTTAATTTTTTTGTTATTGCTTAAATTTGAAAGTGTTTCAAAAGCGTATGTTAAAAGGCCATCCCCTGCTAAAATAGCAAGGTCCTCCCCATACACTTTATGGTTTGTGGGGCGGCCGCGCCTTAAACTGTCATTATCCATGGCAGGTAAATCATCATGAATTAAAGAATAAGTGTGCAACATTTCCACGGCACAAGCGGCCGGCAAAATATCTTTTTTATCTGCGCCGAAAACTTCCGCAGTAGCTAAAGTTAAAACAGGCCTTAAACGTTTACCGCCGGCTTCAAGGGAATAAGCCATTGCGTCAATGATAATTTGTGGGGCATTTTTTATTTTTTTAAGTTCTATTTTAAGCCCCTTTTCAATAAAAGCGGCGCGGGTTTTCAGATAAGTTTCAAATTTTGACATAGCACTCCCCATGTAAATGTTATATATTATCATTATACAATATATTGATTAAAAAACCATAAAAAAACCGCCCTAAAAATAAGGGCAGTTTTTTTATGTAAAACCTACTTTACGGAAATTATTTCCACATCAAAATGCAATGTTTTCCCCGCAAGAGGATGATTAAAATTAAGAACAACTTCAGTATCTGTAATTTCAGCAATTTGGGCCCTAAAAGTATGGCCATTTGCACTTGCGCCTACTATGTCACCAACATGCATTTGCTCAATATTTTGTATGGCGGTTTTAGGTACGCGGCGGAAGGCCTCTTTATTGACTTCGCCATACGCATCTTTGGCAGGAATATCTACAGAAATTTTATCCCCGGCTTTTTTGCATTCCAAAGCACGTTCAAGGCCTATAATTATTTGGCCTGCGCCTTGCGTGTATTCCAAAGGGCCGCGTCCTTTTGAAGTATCCGCTACTTTACCGTCAACGGTTAAAGTATAATCTATAGCAACTTTTGAATCTTTTTTAATCATAAATTCTCCTAACTAGGTTCGTTACAGTTATCTACTGGTTCCGATTGGCCTTTATATATAACTAAATACGGGCGGCACTCTTGTGTCCCGTCAAGCCTTAAATTAACCCATTTTACACTTTTATTATAACCACTAGGAATTGCTGGTAAAACACCTCCTCCGAAATTAGTAATACCGGAAGATCTAATAACAAAATCTCTACGGCCGCCTATATAGCATGCCCCGCCTTCTTTTTCATAACTAAATTTAATTCCGCCGGCTGATATAAAGGCTTTTTTACAATTTGCATCATAATTTGCATCATTAGGATCATCAGAACAAGCGGTACAACCAGGGCAATTAAGGTTCAGATTTGTAATTGAACCGTTAGCATTAATTTCCAACAAATTATCTGCCAATATGTTACTTATAAAAGGTGATCCATCATTAAGGTTATCCACCATAAATTCTTCTATATTTATGACGGCTTCTTTTGCCGCTCCCAAAATTAATCCGCCTTGCTGGGTTGCATATTGGTTAATGTTGGCAGTAGCATTACTGCCGGATACGTCATTTTGAGGATTAAAAGATTGAGAATTTTGAGTTAAATACACATTATTATTAACAACATGTGCGGAGGGGAAAAATGCCACATAATTAACAGATTGCTGCGCCCAAAGCACAGTGCTTGCAAACAGTAAAATAAAACTATAAAAACATGTTTTCATATATTCTCCTAATGATCAGTTGAAAGTGGCCGATAAGTGCGTTGGTAATACTGCGGCTCACTTAACTTATTACATTTTACCTTTCTCCGCATACAGACTTTAGCATCTCCCCAACCATTATCGGTTTTAATTTTTAAAGCATCTATTAAATTGTCTGCTCCGGAGTTATTTTTTTCATACTGGTTATAGTCAGATCGTTTTGCGGGGCAATAACCTACGGTATATGTGCGAATTATCAAATCTTGCTTAGCACCTTCTTGATTTGGCCAAGCACTAATCGTCATTGCATCATCCCCACCTTTTAATTCCCTTTGCTGGGGTGTTCTTACATAGATATAATCATGATCGCATAACTTACCATCACATATTGTAAAGCAAGGGTTTGCTTCATTGCTGTCTACGAAACCTATATGATTATTAGAAAATTGAATTTCCGCTCCGGTGGTACTATCTTTAACCAACTCACCATTAATATAAATACGCTGGCCGGGTACTTCATTATTAGACACATTATAACGAATCCAACCGCCGGTAGTATAGCTACTGATAGGTCTAGTAGTTTCTGTTCCGCCTATAATTGTCACCCTTATTTTAGGTTTTTGTGAAACTAATTCCGCGCTGTTACTTGCAGTATAAAGCTGATATGCTTCTTCAACTTTAAATTCATAATGGGCCTGATTATCATTATATAATCTAGACTCATCTTGTGCATTAACCGGAATAGAATCAAAAAATGTTTCCCTTATATTAACTTCTTGATAATCGTAACATGTCGTTTCATCAAAGACACTGTCACAGCTAAAAGTAGACGTATTGTTATCACCTTCGCAAACGTCTTCCGTTTCAACACAAACATCGCCGTCATCATCAACAGACCTCAAAAAACCACTAAGTCTTCCCCCGTCTTTCATTGGACCCCAAAGTTCCCAAGGCCCATAATAATGCTTTGGACTGCTATTACCGATTATATCTACATTTTCAAACCTAAGTGCTGTTCCCTGTGCCGTAAAATAACCACCGTTGTCATATATCATCATTCTTGGGGAAACAAATTTAACTTCTGCACTTCCTCCGCATGCCTGACATACATCTCTTACATGCTTTGCTGCGTTAAATGATGAAGTAGATGCCGGTACGTAAAAATTTTTAGAATAAAAATTATACGTTTTTACTTCAGGAAAATTTAATTTAATTTTTATATCGTCATTATCACCACCCTGTGGATCCGGTAAATTTAAAAGGAGATTGGCATTTTCCCTTAAATTTGCGGAGTACGGACCATTTATATCGGAAGATTCATTAAGCAATAAACCTTTTGAAGAAAAACTTCCCGCACCTAAAATTGTTATGTTATTTATCGGATATGATATCTCTGTTGAGTCTGTTCGCACGAACTGTGCCACATTAAGTTCTTGCTTTTGAAAGAGGTAAAACATATTGTCTTTATTCCAAAAATAAGTAGGCCTTTTACCTATCTCCAACCAAAATTTCCTATGACTTCCAACATTTAATTCCATTTTACCCAATACAAGCAAATCCCTGTAAACCGCATTGATATTTTGTGAAAGTATTACACGGCGTTCTTCATTAAAATTTGCCGCCAATAACGGTAAAGCAAAAACAGAAAATAGTACAAAAATCAGTCCTTTATATACATACTTATAAAAGTAATTTTTCATTCTCATACCCTCATAAAAATAATAACAGTAATGAAGTGTTTTGTCAAGCATTAACTATACTGTTTTAAATTCTTGCTAGTTTCTTAAGCTGCGTGATTTTATCCGTCTTTTCCCACGGAAAGCCTTCACGCCCGAAATGCCCGTAAGCTGCCGTATTAAAGTAAATCGGGCGGCGTAAATTAAACTGCTCTATTATAGCCTTTGGTGTCATTTTAAAAACCTGCAAACAAATTTGTGTTAGTTTATCATCACTTATTTTGCCTGTGCTGAAAGTATCCAAATAAAAACCAACAGGTTCCGCTTTACCGATAGCATATGCAATATGTATTGTAACTTCCTTGGCAAGCCCTGCCGCAACAACATTTTTTGCAATATAGCGTGCCATATAAGAGGCAGAGCGGTCAACTTTTGTAGGATCTTTACCGCTAAAAGCACCGCCGCCGTGCGCACAGCGCCCTCCATAAGTATCAACAATAATTTTACGGCCGGTTACACCACTGTCACTTTGCGGTCCGCCGATAACAAATTTGCCTGTGGGATTAATTAAATATTTCGTATTTGCATCAACCCAATTTTTTAAGACAGGCTTTATTGCTTTTTCAATAAGTTCTTTTTTAGATTTTTCCGTAATTTGCTTGCCGGTTTTATCTAAAATATCTTCAGTATGTTGGGTTGATAAGACAACTGTCTCCACCCGCAAAGGTTTGCCATCTTTATACTCAACAGTTACTTGGCTTTTGCTGTCCGGCCCCACATAAGGCAAAGTTTTATTACGTCTGAGTTTTGCTAAATTTACCAAAATCTTTTCAGAAAGTTGTAATGGCAGCGGCATAAGTTCTTTTGTCTCATCACATGCATAGCCGACCATAAACCCTTGGTCCCCCGCGCCTCCGACATCCACTCCTTGGCTGATATCGGGTGACTGTTTACCAATAATATTTATTACCGAACAAGTGGAATAATTAAAACCGTATTTAGGATCGGTATACCCAATTCTTTTAACTACATCCCTTGCAATTTGGTCGACATCAACCCAAGTTTTTGTGGTGATTTCCCCACCTACAATTATAAGCCCTCGTGTGATAAAAGTTTCACAAGCAACGCGTGCGGTTTTATCTTTAGCTAAAATCGCATCCAAAACTGCATCTGAAATTTGGTCACACACTTTATCTGGGTGCCCTTCGGAAACTGCTTCTGATGTTAAAAAATAATGCCCTTTACGCATAAACTCTCCTAAAATGATATTATATCATTATGAGAAAGATTTTTCTATCTTGGAATGTGAACGGCCTTAGGGCTATAGAAAAAAAAGGGTTTAAAGATTGGCTTCTTAAAACCAATGCCGATATTATTGCCCTGCAAGAAACAAAATGCTTGCCCGAACAATTGCCCGAAAGTTTAAAAAATGTACCCGGATACAATTTATATTTATCAAGTCCTCAAAGAAAGGGTTATTCCGGCGTAGGTGTTTTTTGTAAAGAAAAACCTTTACAGATTACTTATAATTCAGGCATTAAAGAATTTGACGTTGAAGGCCGCTTTATAATGCTGGAGTATGAAAACTTTTACTTCATAAATTGTTATTTTCCAAACGGCGGCAGGGGGGATGACAGAATTGCCTATAAACTCCGCTTTTATGATACTTTTTTAAAACTTGTTAAAAAACTTTCCAAACAAAAATTTGTCATAACTTGCGGTGATGTTAATACTGCTCATAAGGAAATTGACCTTGAACATCCAAAAGAAAACCAAAATACAACAGGCTTTTTACCTTCTGAGCGCGCTTGGCTTGATAAATTTTTTAATGAAGCACTGGTGGACACCTTCCGCATGTTTAATAAAGAACCAAAACAATATACTTGGTGGGATTATAAAACGGCGGCACGCTCAAGAAATGTGGGATGGCGCCTTGATTATTTTATGGTAGATTTTAATGCAGCAAAACATGTTAAAGATGCCGGAATTTTAAGTAACGTTATGGGTTCAGATCATGCTCCTGTTTCTTTAACTATTGAT
>CAMUXX010000043.1 GCA_947164805.1 uncultured Elusimicrobia bacterium
ACAGTATCTTTAAGCATGGTTACATAAGCCATCATTACACCGCCGGCGACTGTTGCCATACCGCCTGTCATAACACACATTAATTCTGACTTGGTCATTTTTTCAACATAAGGTTTGATGAGTAAAGGGGCCTCAGTTTGACCTACAAAGATGTTTGCAGCAGCACTTAAACTTTCAGCACCGGATAATTTGCATGTTTTGCCGATAATTACGGCAAAAGCATAAACTACCCATTGCATAATACCGAGATAATAAAGCAAAGAAATTAAAGCGGAGAAGAAAATAATTGTAGGTAAAACCTGGAAAGCAAAAATATAACCGACGCTATCTGATTTAGCTAAATTACCAAACACCATTTCAGCACCTGCTTGTTGGAAGGCTAATACTTTCAAAACGACATCATTAAGCCAATCAAAAACTGCAATACCGACGCTGGTTTTTAAAATCAACACGGCAAAAATTACTTGCAAGCCAAAAGCCCAAGCAATGGTTTTCCAATTAACAGCCTTTCTGTTTGTGCTGAAAGCATAAGCAATGGCAGTGAAGACAAAAAGACCAAAAACTGCTGCTACATTTTCCATAATATCTCCTTTGATTAGTATAATTTCATTTTACAAATAAAAAACATTTTTGGCAAATTTTAATAGGAAGTCTGCAATTAAAGTTCTTTGCTAGCGTTTTCTTTTGGGCTAATTTAAATTTTTCTTTGACGACGTAAGGGCGTAAAACCATAGCGCGCGAGAGTATCCGCGCATCGCAGCATAAAATAAAACCAAACCGTACGCGCATACCCAGCAATTATTTTTGAGGAAATTTTGATTTTCTCTGCGACGACGAGTACCAAGAAGAACGGGAGCGAAGCGACTCTCGGTACTCTAGAAGCAGAAAAATCAAAATTTACCAAAAAGAATTAGCCGGCACACAATGTAAACTGCAGATTTCCTATATATTATAGAACGCCTTGGCATTTTGGGTGGTTACATCGGCAACTTCATTAATATTTTTGCCTAAAATATCTGCCAGAGTTTGTGCTATTTCCGGTATATTCACAGGGGAATTGCGCTGCCCGCGCTTGCTTTGCGGCGGCAGATAAGGGCAATCCGTTTCAAGCATTAAATATTTTAAACCGACTTGTTTTATAATTTGCCTTATATCATCATTTTTCTTATAACCGATTATTCCGTTTATGCCCAAATAAAACCCCATGTCAAGCGCGCGATAAGCATCTTCTTTGCGACCGCTGAAGCAATGCAAAATACCGCCGCTTAAATTATACTTTTTAAGGGCAAAAAACATATCTTCATAAGCGGAATAATCTTGTTTATCCTTACCTTGCCTACAATGTAAAATAATAGGTTTTTTTATCGTTTGTGCAAGTTCAAGCTGCCTTTCAAAAACTTCTTGTTGCAGAGCGCGTGGCGAAGAATCTTCATAAAAATAATCAAGCCCGATTTCACCTACAGCTTTAAAATTATCATACGAAAGAAATTTTGTTAAATTTTCAAAACTTTCGTCTGTTAACTGTTTGGCATTTATCGGATGAATTGAAGCAGCAGCATAAATTTGCCCTTTATATTTCTGGCATAAATCAAATGCTTGTTGCCACTCCGGTACTTCACAGGCAATTTCCACCATTTGTTTAACACCTGCTTCAAAACAACAATTTATGACTTGCTCCCTATCCTCATTAAAGGCATCATCATTTAAATGTGCATGTGAATCTATAAAAGTAATCATCGCAAACTTTCCATTTCTCCTTTTTCATTACATAAAGTTAGGGGCCCCCTTTGTTTTTCACCAAAAGTTTCTCTATATCTAGGTTATGCCTTCCATATAATTCCCGATATTCTTCAACAAACATATAGGGGATGCTAAAAGGTATTGTAGTATCTTCTTTACTGAGTACAAAGTAACGCCTGTCATGGCCTTCCCCGATAATACGACATTTTAGATTTTTGACCAAAGTATCTTCCGAACAATTAGTTCCATCTTCTACATACTGGAACTCCAACCTAGAAACTTCCGAATACCCCTGTGCTATATATTGCTTAGCAAGTTCATCCTCTTTTTCTTTAGTTAAAGGGGCCTTTTCCCCTGGTAATAAATAAACTTTTTTCCCTTTTAAACTTTTATTATAGACCATAAGTCCCTCATCTGTTAAAAGGCCGTTTTTATCGAAAATAGGGTTACCGTTAAAATCAGTCAATAAAAATATATCGGAAACGACAATATCCTTTGACCTAAAAAAATCTTTTGCTTCACTTGATAATTTATTAATCAGCAAATTATAACCGCTTAAAGTTAACATTTTACGAGAATAAAAGGTATTGGGATTTTGTTCAAAAATACTGCCTTCCGGAACAGTAATCCCAAATTTTAGAGATAAATAATCTATGGCACTGCCTCTTTCCGCTTTTAATATTTTTTTGAGCATTATAATATCTTCATCATTAAAAGTTTCCGCTTCCGGGGCAATAATATTTCTATATTTTAAGGCTTCAAGTTTCTCTTTATAATTAAGGGAGTCAGGTTCTAAACGAATTAAATTTTTCCTGGCTACTAAATTAGAAAAATCTACATCCAAAGCTTTTTTGTAATATTTTATTGCTAAATCTTTTTTCCCGGTTTTTTCTAAAGCATATCCGTAACCTATCAAGGAATTAATATCTTCAGGTTGATATTTTAATGCTTTCTGATAATAATCCATTGCCTTTTGTATCTGTCTTTTGCGCATTGAAATATCACCTAGACTGGAATATACATAAGTGAAATACGGGGAATCCTTTGGCATGATTTTCAGAACATGATTAAAATATGTTTCCGCTTCATTGTATTTACCAAGAAGTAATTTTATACCACCCATACTAATTTGTACATTAGGGCCTGCTTTTTCTGCTTTTGAACATTTTTCCAAAGCATGTTCCGCTGCAATATAATCTTTTGAATTAAAAAATTTATGGCTGGCATCTAAGCAAGATTGGGCATTAAGCAGCATGTTTATAAAAATCATAAAAAATGTGAAAATTAAAAAATTCTTCATTTCGTTTCCCTCCAAGTTTTAAACAAAATCAATATTTTACGTAATTTACTTAACTTTATCTTTTTTTCACGAGGCAAGCAAGGTTTCCTCTTTAACTCGGATAAAATTGCCTCATAAATTGCCCCCATAGCGCGTGCGGCAAGCAAGGTTTTAAAGTCTTCTTTCGGCAAAATATGACGGGCCTCATCATATAATTTTTGTGCCTTATCTATTTCAAAGGTAAATAATTTTTGAACATTTTCTGTAAGTTTAAAAGCTAACAAATCTTCTTCACAAACATTAAATTTATGTAAGTCTTCCAATGGCAAATATATGCGGTTTATTTTTGCATCTTCGTAAATATCCCTCAAAATATTTGTAAGTTGTACAGCATAGCCTAAAGTTTCCGCATATTTTCTTGAAGCAGGATTTTTATAACCGAAAATTTCAATACACATAAGCCCAACTACACTTGCTACGCGATACATATACCAATTTAATTGTGCCTGGTTTTTATAGCGAACAGGGGTATGGAGATCCCTTTCAACACCTTCAATTAAAAGAAACGGGTATTTTTTAGGCATTGAAAATTTTTGGACAACCGTTTGTAAATCCTTGCCAAGTTCCGTTTTAGGGTTTCCGCCATAAACTCGTTCCAGTTCCAAAATTAAATCGGCAAGTTGCGCTGGTGCAGTTTTTGGGGTATCATCAACGATATCATCAGCCAAACGGCAAAACGCATAAATGATACCCAAGGCATCTTTTTGTTCCTTACTTAAAAAGAAAAACGCCGCACCGAAATTTGATTTTTTATAATTATTTTGCATTTACTTTAACCGTCCATAAAAATTCAATATTACCATGCATACCAACGGTTTTAGATTGCACTAAACCGATATTTTTTGCATTATATTTACCGGCAACAGTTTCAAAAAAATCTTGCACTTTTTTAATTGCTTTTTGTCGGTTTTCCTCCGTTTGCACTATACCGTGAGGCACTTCTTTTGGGCTAAGTTCAAATTGCGGTTTAATTAAAAATATCACCGTAGAATTTGTAGCCATACACTTAAAAAGAGGTTCCATAATTTTTGTTAAAGAAATAAAGGAAACATCAACCGCCGCTATATCAAATTTACACGGAAACATTTCCGCAATCATAAATCTGGCATTAGTATTGGGACAAAAAATATAATTTTTAAAAGCCAAAACCTCACTCGCAAGTTGCCCTTTACCGACATCCACACCAAAAACCTGTTTTGCGCCCTCAAGCAAAAAACAATGGGAAAACCCGCCTGTTGCCACACCTATATCAATACAAATTTTGTTCTTTACATCAATATTAAAACCCGTTAAAGCCTGTTTTAATTTTAAGCCGCCACGCGACACATAGGGACAAGGATTTTGTTTTAAAGTTATGATATCTTCCTCTTTTACAGTTCTATCCGCCCTTGTATCAACATTGCCGTTAACAAGCACAACACCAGCCATAATCAAAGCCTGCGCTTTATTTCGGCTTTGTGCAAGGCCTAGTATTACCAAAGCATTATCAAGGCGTGTTTTATTTTGTTTCATCTGTTTTATTTTCGTCAAAAGGTTCAAGTACTAAATTGCCTGCTTTATTTTTTAGTTCTTCTACTTTGAATTTAACTTCTTTTAATTTACCGGAAAGTTCTTGCGTTAACATGGATCCTTCCTCAAAAAGTTTTGCTGCTTCATCTAAATTTAAAGCAGGGCTTTCTAAGGAAGAGACTATTTCTTCTAAACGGTTTAATTTTTCTTCAAAAGATTTTTCTTTCTTCATACTGTTTTTACCTCAAAAGTTGAAAGTTCTGTTTGCACTTTTAAATGTTCGCCGAGGGTAGATTCTTTAACAATTTGACCATCGCTAACACGCCTAACTATTGCATAACCGCGCTTTAAAACACCTTGCGGGCTTAAATTAAAAAGTGCATTTTTTAAAAGTTCCAAATTATGTTCTTTTCTATTAATAAAATTACTAAAATTATTAAATAATTTATCACTTAAATCATCAATTTCTTGTTCTTTTAAGTGAAAAATTACAGACGGCTCTTTAAATATTTTGTTTTTAATAACTGCCTGTAAACGCGTTTGCAAATTAGTATATTTTGCATCTAAAGAAACTGCCAAAAGCCTTTTTAAATTGTTTAAATGCTTGAGCATATCTTGCGCATTTTGCACAACAAGTTCAGCCGCAGCGGAAGGTGTTGGCGCACGCAAACTGGCAGCAAAATCAGTTAAAGTAAAATCAACTTCATGCCCCACACAGGAAATTACCGGTATTTTACTTTTTACAACTGCACGGACAACTTCTTCCTCATTAAAACACCAAAGATCTTCTATACTTCCGCCACCGCGACCAAGCAAAATTACGTCAGGTTTTGGGTTAATTTTATTTAAATCTTTTAATGCATGCACAATATTTTCTTTTGCGCCGTCACCTTGTACTAAAGACGGTGCCAAAATAACCTGCACATGTTTTGCGCGGCGGCTTAAAACCGATAAAATATCCCTTATTGCCGCACCTGTCGGTGAAGTTATAACACCTATAACCGATGGAAATTTCGGTAGAGGCAATTTATTTTCCCTGTCAAATAATCCTTCTTCAGTTAATTTGGCTTTTAAGGCTTCAAACTTAGCATATAAATCACCGATAGTTTTTACTTCCACAGAACGTACAATTATTTGATAGCGCCCGGATTTTATGTAGCAGGAAATATCACCGCGAACACAAACTTTATCACCTTCTTTTAATTTAATTCCGCGTGCATTACCTCTGAATAAAACCGCACTTATTAAGGCATCTTCGTCTTTTAAATCAAAATAAATATGGCCGCTTGCCGCAGTTTTTAAATTAGATATTTCCCCCTCTATACGAACATTGGCAAGCACGCCTTCCAGCATTTCTTTAATTATGCCGGAAATTTCACAAACCGTAAATATTTTATTTTCATCAAAAATAATGCTCATTTCTTTTTAAGCGCCGCTTGGCGTTCCTTAATAGTTTTTTCTTTTCCCATATCGGTAGGTTTATAAAACTTCTTAGGGTTTGGCATATATTCTTGCTTTACATAGTGGTTTGGAAAATCATGCGCATATTTATAACCCTCATTTTTCATGCCGCTTTGCAAATGTTTTGGCACGTCACGCCTTGGCCCTTCATTGACTTCGGCTAAAGCACTGTCTATTGCAAGATATGAGGCATTTGACTTTGGTGCGCAAGCAACATATATGGCTGCCTCCGCCAACGGTATGCGAACTTCGGGCATACCCAAAACTTCTGCACTTTTAAACGCTGCTTCAGCAAGAACTAAAGCGGTAGGCTCGGCAAGGCCTACATCTTCTGCCGCACAAATTAAAATACGGCGCGCTATAAAACGCGGGTCCTCACCGCTTGCAAGCATACGCGCAAGCCAATAAACCGCGGCATCAGGGTCAGAACCGCGCATAGATTTAATGAAAGCGGAAATAATATCATAATGCGAATCGCCTTTCTTATCATAATTTAAATGGCGAAGTTGTATACACTCTTTGGCAATTTCAAGGGTAATTTCTTTTTTGCCGCCGTTATAAGGAGTTGTAATTAAAGCAAGTTCCACCGCATTTAAGAAGCGGCGCGCATCCCCGTTAGCCTGGGTTATTAAATAATCTGCGGCATCAGGTGTGGTAATAAAATTTTGCAAGGCCTCGGCATTTTTTAAAATTTTACTTAAATCTTCAGGTTTTAGCGGTTTAAATTCAAAGACGGAAAAGCGTGAAAGCAAAGCATTATTGATATAGAAATAAGGGTTTTCCGTAGTTAAACCGATTAAAATAATTTGACCGATTTCCACGGACGGCAAAAGCACATCTTGCTGGGTTTTGTTGAAATGGTGTATTTCATCTAAAATCACTAAGGTACGGGAAGAACTTTGGTTTTCCTGTCTAAACTTTGCCTCGGTCAAAACTTGTTTTAATTCTGCTACACCTACGGCTGCAGCATTAAGTTCAAAAACTTTTGCTTTTGTTTGTTTAGCAATAAACCTTGCAAGCCCGGTTTTACCTACACCGGGAGGACCAAAAAAAACTGCGGAGGTCACTTTATCTGCTTCAATTAAGCGCCTTAA
>CAMUXX010000044.1 GCA_947164805.1 uncultured Elusimicrobia bacterium
GGTAACATAGGTAAAACTTTCAAATTTAAAGTATCTGATTTTTTAGAAAGAGGTATATCTTTCCAATCTATTTTCGGCTTGCCCATATCAACTGTAATTAATTTACCGCGCCAAGCAGTTAAAGTTTTTTTGTAAGGTGCTTCCAAAGTTATTTTTTGTTTCTTTGTTTCTTCAAAAATCAAACTGCTTACGCAGCGCGTTCCGTTGCCGCAAGCACCCGCGGTTGAGCCGTCGGCATTATAAATTTCCATTTTTACGTCGCAAATTTTTGATTTTTTTAACACTATCAATTGGTCAAACCCAATACCGGTTTTTCTATTTGCCATCTTGTAAATCAATTTTGGGGTTAAAACAAATTTATTCTTGCGGCTGTCAATGATTACAAAATCATTTCCAAGCCCGTCCATTTTTATAAAAGGTATTTGTTTCATAATTTTTTTATTCTCTCAAGAGCTTCTAAAGTGTTTTCGCGACTGCCGAATGCAGTCAAGCGGCAGTAACCTTCGCCTGCTTCGCCAAAACCTGCACCCGGGGTGCAAACCAAAGCACATTTGTTTAACAAAAGTTCAAAAAAACCGAAAGAAGTTTGCCCTTTGGGGACTTCAAGCCATATATATGGTGCATTTTTACCACCGTAAACTATATAACCTAAATCTGTTAATGCGTTGCGTATTATTTTTGCATTTTCCATATAATAAGCAATAGTTCGTTTAATTTGTTTTTTCCCTTCCTCAGTATAAATTGCCTCCGCACCGCGTTGAATGATATAAGAAACGCCGTTAAATTTTGTTGTGTGGCGCCTTCTCCACATTGCATTTAAAGAGATTTCTTTACCGTCGGCTAAGCCTTTTAAGTTTTTAGGGACAACCATATAAGCACAACGTGTACCGGTAAATCCTGCTGTTTTTGAATATGAACGCACTTCTATGGCAACATCCTTTGCCCCATCAATTTCATATATCGAATGCGGCAAATTATCATCCTGAATATAAGCCTCATAAGCGGAGTCAAAAATAATTACCGCTTGCTCTTTTTTTGCATAGGCAACCCACTGTTTTAATTGTTCCTTTGTCATTGTTGCTCCTGTTGGGTTATTGGGTGAACAAATATAAATTATGTCGCAGTGTTCTTTAGGTGGTTCTGGTGCAAAATTATTTTCTTTTGTTGCAGGAACTTTCAAAATTTTACGGCCTGCCATAATATTTGTATCGCGATAAACCGGGTAAATAGGATCGGTTAACAAAACAATACTGTCAGTTGAAAATATTTCCTGAATATTGCCGACATCGCATTTCGCGCCGTCACTAACAAAAACTTCGTCGCTATCTAAACTTATGCCGCGTGTTTTATAATCATTTTCAATAATTGCATTGATTAAAAAATCATAACCTTGCTCGGGGCCGTATCCGCGGAAGGTTTTAATATTTCCCATTTCTAAAACTGCTTTTTGCATAGCGGTAATTACAGCCGGTGCAAGCGGTTGTGTTACATCACCGATACCCAAACTGATAACTTTTGCATTCGGGTTTTGGGCTTTAAATTCAGCCGTTTTTTTAGCAATCTTTGGGAAAAGATAAGATGCCTCTAAATTTAAATAGTTTTCATTTACTTTCATATAGATATTGTATATAATTTTAATATGAAAAAATATTTTTATCTAATTTTTGTATTATTTTTGCTTCTAGGTTGCGGAAAACAAGAGGTAAAAAATTATCCAAACTCCAATACCGATATTATTGCCTTTGGCGATAGTTTAACCTATGGTTACGGTGCCGGGAGGGATGAATCTTACCCTGCATATTTAAGTGAAATGCTCGGGCGTGAAGTGGTAAATTTAGGCGTAAGCGGGGATACTTCCGCTATGGGGTTGGCTAGAATTAACGAGATAAAAAGATATTCGCCATATATGGTTTTAATAGAATTTTCCGCCAATGATTTATTTAGAAAAATCCCAAAAGCGCAAACTGAAAAGAACTTAAAGGAAATTGTCCGCCAAGTACAAAATATGGGCGCAATAGCGGTTTTAGTTGATACAGGCGGAGCATTTCCTATGGATGCTTATACCACAATTCAAAAACAAATTGCTGAGGATTATAATACTTTATTTGTGCCGGGTATTATGGATGGGATTTATAATAAAAAATCTTTAAAATCCGATCAAATACACCCAAATGATGCCGGTTATAAAATTGTCGCAGAAAAAGTCAACAAAGTAATTGAAGATTATTTAAAATAACAATATTTAGGTAATTTATTTGAAAGCAATTTTTTAAAATCAATTTCTGGCATAGGTTGATAATATAAATAACCTTGTGCAAAAGCTACTTTTTGTTTTCTTAAAAACTTTGCTTCTTGTATGTTTTCAATGCCTTCTGCAATAAGAGGAACAGAGAATTCTCTTAGTATTTTAATAGTTTTTCCTAATTCTTTTTTTGATTTTTTGTTTTGAAAGTTATCTAATAATTTCTTACTTAATTTGATAGTATCATACCGGAATGTTTCTAATTTATCCAAAGTGGCATAACCATCACCGAAGTCATCTAAAGCAACTTTTATACCTAAATTTTTTAAAGCTAGCATAAATTCTCTAGCAGTTTTTTGATTCTTTATTTCTTTTGTTTCGGTTATTTCAATAATAACTTTATCTGGTATTATGTCATATTTTATAAGCAAAGATTTTAAATATTCAATAAATTTCATATTATCTAATTCTATAGCTGAAATATTTATAGACAAAAAGCCGATCTGCAACCCTTCATTTTGCCAATCCTGTAAATAGTTTAAAGCATTGTCTACGACATAAGCATCAAATTCTTTTATAAATCCGTTTTCTTCAAATATCGGTATAAATTTACCGGGGGTAATGACTTCTCCTTTTCTGATCCATCTGGTTAAAACTTCTGCACCGCAAATTTTGTTTAGATCAAATTTACAAATTGGTTGAAAGTATAAAACGAACTCCCTGTTTTTTAGGGCCATAGGTGCTATTTGTTCTAAATATTTAGTACTCTGAGCAAACGATACAGTACCAAAAAGAAGAAGAGTTAAAAGTAAAAATAATTTTTTATTCATTTTATTTTCCTTGTTTAATTAAATTTAAAAATTCTGCTTCGGTTAAAACTTTTACACTTAGCTCTTGCGCCTTCTTTAGTTTTGATCCGGCCTCTTTACCTGCCACTACGGCATAAGTTTTACTTGATACACTGTCGGAAACTTTCGCACCGTTTTCTTTGGCCAAATTTTGTGCTTGTTCGCGTGTTAAAGTTTCAAGTTCGCCGGTAAAAACAAAAGTTTTACCTTCAAGCAATGCGGAAGTTTTTTGTTTTAAAGGTTCAAATTTTAAACCGAGTAAAGCAAAATTTTTAAGCTCGGTTTTTACTTCTTCCGAATTAAAAAAATCA
This sequence comes from uncultured Elusimicrobia bacterium, assembly GCA_947164805.1. Taxonomy (GTDB): domain Bacteria; phylum Elusimicrobiota; class Elusimicrobia; order Elusimicrobiales; family Elusimicrobiaceae; genus Proelusimicrobium. The sequence continues at coordinate 3,402 of CAMUXX010000044.1, forward strand.
AAAATACTTTGAGCGGCAATTTCGCCGATTTCCGGTATCTTTGCAAGTTCTGAAACTTGTGCTTTACTTAAATTTTCCAAAGTGCCGAAATGCCTTGCCAAAGTTTCTGCCATTTTTGCACCGATATGGCGTATACCCAAAGCAAAAATAAATTTATCTAACGGGCGATGCTTTGAATTCTCAATTGCATTAAGTAAATTGTCTGCCTTTTTATCGGCAAATGCTTTTAGAGCCATTAAATCAAATAAGGTTAAATTATAAATATCACTAAGTTTTTTTATTGATTGATAATCAACAAGTTGGTCAATAACAACATCACCAAGACCATCAATATCCATTGCACCGCGCGCGGCAAAATGTTTAATGCGCCTTTTAATTTGCGCCGGGCAACTTGGATTTATGCAGCGGAGGGCAACCTCTCCTTCCTCTTTAACCAAAGCACCTTTGCATACAGGGCAAACTGTTGGTTCTATAATAGTTTTCGCATCAAGAGGGCTATTCATAACTTCCAAAACTTTTGGTATAACTTCGCCCGCGCGTTCAATTAAAACGGTATCCCCGATTTTTAAATTAAGGCGTTTAATTTCATCAAAGTTATGAAGTGTAGCAGAAGTTATCGTTACGCCACCGCATTTAACTGCCTCAAGAACAGCAACAGGTGTTATAACCCCTGTTCTGCCGACGCCGTAATTTATATCTTTAACAACAGTTTTTACACGTTCCGCAGGATATTTAAAAGCCTCCGCCCAACGCGGTGTTTTTGCAGTTACACCCAAAATTTTCTGCATAGCAAAAGAGTTTACTTTTATAACAAGCCCGTCGGCATCATAAGGTAAATTATGAAGTTCTGTTTTGAATTTACGGTAAAATTCTATAACTTTATTAAAATCGGTAAAAGTTTCCCGAACGGGTGAAACAGGTAAACCAAATTTTTTGCATTTATCAATAAAATCGCTGTAACTGTCAAAATTGAAATCACTTGCACCAAAGGAGTGGACATAAAATTTTAAAGGGCGTTCCGCAGTAACGCGGGCATCTTTTTGTCTGAGAGATCCTGCTGCCGCATTCCTAGCATTTGCAAAAGGCGGGAGGTCTTTATCCTCCTGCATTTCATTTAATTTTGTTAAAGCATCTTTTGGTAAAAAAACTTCGCCGCGCACTTCAAATAAACCTTTATTTTCTCCGGCAAGTTTAAGAGGAATATTTTTTATTGTTTTTGCATTTTGGGTTATGTCTTCACCGATTTTACCGTCCCCACGTGTTGCGGCGGTTTTTAAAATACCGTCAACATAAGTTAAAGAACAGGAAAGACCGTCAATTTTACTTTCTACAACCATTTCAAAATCACGGCAATTCAAAGTTTTTGCAGTACGTTCATACCAAGCGTGCATTTCTTCTTCATTATAAGTATTATCTAAAGACATCATCGGAACGATATGTTCAACCGGTTCAAAACTAGATGAAGATTTGCCTCCAATTCTTTGTGTAGGAGAATCCGGTGTAATTAAAGAAGGATCCTGCTTTTCCAGATTTTTTAGACGGGTATAGAGCAAATCATACTCATAATCTGAAATTTCAGGTTTGTCTAAATTGTAATAAAGATTATTATGGTACCAAAGCAGTTTTTTTAGATTTTCGGCTTCTGTTTTTTTATCCATTTTTCCGCTCGGCTTTAATGCGGTCTAAAAGGCCATTAATGAATTTACCAGATTTATCTGTGGAATATTTTTTTGAAAGTTCTATAGCTTCATCAATAATTGCCGGAACCGGTGCTTTGTCCGCACTGTAAACAATTTCGTAAGTCGCCATACGTAAAATACAGCGGTCTACTGAAGACATACGGTCCACAGACCAATTTGTAGCATAAGAACTTAAAATTTTATCAATTTTATTTTTATTGGTAAAAGTACCGGTTACCAAGTCTTTACAGAAAGGGAAAGTATCTTCTTCCATATTGCCGTAGAAGTTATTTACATAAACACCGGCTTCACTTACAGACATTGAAGCGGCATCCGCAATATATAAAGTTTGAAGGGCATATTCCCGTGCTAATCGTCTTTTACTCATAAATTTATTTTATCAAATTTTTATTCTATAATGTAAGTATTTTCTGATCCTTCCCAACCAAAACTATTTGCAATCTTTTGCAAACGTGTTTGTTCACTGCCGGAAGCTGTAATTGTAAAAGTTCTCTCACCGAAATCATAACCCAGGGGTGTTTTTTGTAAACTATAGGTCATATTCCAACCTTGATGGCAATCCATAGATACATGTGGATGATTTATAATATTGGATATTGTAAAAGTACAGTTTGTAGGAATATGGGTGCCACTATCATTAAATTCAGATTTATTTATTGATAGCTGCGATAAGCGGTTAGGCAGAGCATTAGTTAAATTATAATAGTTTATCATATCACTTTGTAAAGCTTTGAGAAAAGGCATATTTACCGCAATTTTTGCTTTTAAAGTAGAAGATCTGTAATTAGGTATTGCTATTCCTGCCAAAGTGCCTATTATTAGTATTATTGCTAATAACTCTATAAGAGTAAAACCTCTTTTATTTTTTAACATAAACCCTCCGTTTATGCATATATAATAACAAATTATTTGCAAAAAGTTAAATATATGCTAAAAATATGATACAATAGCGTTGTTCCCGCGCACGCGAGATAATGCCCATATAAGGAGATTTTATGGATTTTAATTTGCTTTCAAAATTAACCTCAACCCCGGCTCCGTCCGGTAGGGAAGAAGTATTGCGTGATATTGTTTTAAACTTAGTTAAACCTTATGTCGATGAAGTAAAAATTGATAAACTCGGTAACCTGGTTACCTACAAAAAAGGTACAGGTAAAATGAAGCTCATGCTCACTGCACATTTAGATGAAGTCTCCATGCGCGTGCGCTATATTGAACCAAATGGTTTTTTACGTTTCGCTTTAACAGGTGGTATTGATCCAAGAACTTTGCTTGCGCAGCGTGTTGTAATTATGACGGAAAAGCATGGCTTGATTACCGGTGTAATCGGTGCAAAACCTGCCCATTATTTAACTGCAGCGGATAAAGCCGCAATAACAGAAAATTCACTTTTTATTGATCTTGGTTTAGATTATAAAAAAGTTTGTGAAATTATAACTATCGGGGATCCTGCCGTTCTGGAACGCACCCCTATTGAACTTGGTGATAACTTTGTATCTTCAAAAGCCCTTGATGACAGGGCCGGTGTTTACGGTTTAATTAAACTCCTTCAAAATTTACCTAAAGAGCATAGCACAAATATTTATGCCGTGTTTACAGTGGAAGAAGAATTTGGCCTTGTCGGTGCTGAGGCGGCAGTTTTCCATATTAACCCCGATATAGCCTTAACTATTGATACAACAGGTGCCTTAGATACACCGGGTATACCACCGCAAGATTATGTTTTAAACGTTGGTAAAGGTGTTGGTATAACTTTAGCAGATAAAGGCACTTTATCAGATTATAAACTTACAAAACTTTTGAGGAAACTCGGTACAGAACATAATATTCCGTACCAGTTACGTGTTGCATCACGCGGTTCAAATGACGCAAAAGCCATACAAAGATGCGGCGGTCCTGCGGCAGCGTGCCCTATCAGTATACCTGTTAGAT
>CAMUXX010000045.1 GCA_947164805.1 uncultured Elusimicrobia bacterium
ATTTGGGTTGTGGAGTGTGCCTATAATTACGGCGTAGATAAATATTTAAAAGAAGAAGGTATAAGATTTTTCTTTATGGAATCACACGGCGTAATGCACGGTGTTCCGCGCCCAAAATACGGTATTTATGCGCCGGTTTACACACCGCAAGGTGTTGCGGCTTTTGCGCGTGATATGGAATCTGCCCAACAGGTTTGGAGTGCCGAAAGCGGTTACCCCGGCGATCCGCGCTATCGCGAATTTTACCGTGATTTAGGTTATGACCTTGATTATGATTATGTCAAAAACTATTTGCATAGCGACGGTGTAAGAAGAAATATCGGTATGAAATATTATAAAATTACCGGTAAAGTTGCTTTAAATCAAAAGCAGCCTTATTACCCAAGTGATGCTTTAGAAGTTGCCGCAAGCCATGCCGGTAACTTTATGTTCAACCGTCAAAAACAAGTGGAGTATTTGGCCAGTGTTATTACGGACCGCAAACCTTTAGTCGTTTCAATGTATGACGCAGAACTGTACGGTCATTGGTGGTATGAAGGTATAGATTTCTTGGAATTTTTATTCAAAAAAATCTATTATGACCAAAAAGATATTAAATTAATTACACCTTTTGAATATCTTGAAAAGTACCCTGTCAACCAGGTAGTTCAGCCATCTCCGTCATCTTGGGGTGATAAGGGTTATAATGATGTTTGGCTTAATAGCGGTAATGATTGGATTTACCGCCACCTTATTAAAGCGGCCGAGCGTATGATTGAACTTGCAAACCGCTTTCCAAATGCCGACGGTGTTTTAAGGCGTGCTTTGAATCAATGTGCTAGGGAACTTGTTTTAATGCAGTCTTCAGATTGGGCATTTTTAATGACGGTGGGAACTGCAAAAGAATATTCCACAAAGCGCACTAAAGACCATGTAAAACGCTTTACAGCGCTTTATGAGATGATTGTAGGCAACCGCATTGACGAGAATTATCTAAAGGAACTTGAGTGGAAAGACAATATCTTTCAAGACATTGACTACAACGTTTATAGATAATTTTTTGTTTGCTTAATTTAATACCCTCGGCAAATTACCGAGGGTGTTTTGTTTTACATAAAAATACAAAAATAGTAAAATAAAAATAGAGTTTGTATAAGGAGATAGTATGAAAAAATTTTTATTTTACTTTTTAATTTCTGCTCTTTTGGTTTTGCCTGTTTTTGCGGCAAACCAAACCCAAACAACAAAACAAAATGATATTGAACAAACCTTAACTTTAATCAATAAAGCAAAATATGATGCGGCACTTAAATTGATATACTCCGTAAAAGTTCCGTCTAATAAAGAGGAAAGAGCACTTTATTACCTCGCCAAAATTAAGGCACTTGAAAGCACCCCGTACCGTGCCAATAATTTAGTTGAAAGCCAAACCGATCCGACAAAATTTACTAACCAACAAAAACAAAATGCTATAAAAGAATATTATAAGGATTTGTGGAATTTGCGTACAACCCTTGTTAATATGCCTTATCAGGAAAATAAAAAATATTTAGGTTATGGTTATTTTCAAATTGACCCTGCAAGCTTATATGATGCTTTGGTGGATACCTTTATAAACAGGCAAATCGAACAAAATACCAAAATTTACGAGGAATCCTATAAATTAGGCGGCAAAAACCGCGATGGGGTTAGGGAATATTGGCATATACAGTATATAAATGCTGAAATATCAAAACAAGGAAATTACGAACAATCTGATCCTAAAGAAGAAAAAGAAAAGGTAAAAGATATAGCAAAACTCTTGGCGGCAATTTCCGGTTATAATAAAAATTATAACGGACAATTTAAAAAATACTTTTTTGAAACCAAAACCTTACGCGGTAAATATACTGCGGCTTTAGAAGGTGCATATTCTTATCAACAGGCAGAACAATTTTATAAAGCACATGAACTTGCCGCATATTGTGTACCTTTTGAAATAAAAAATAATGAATGTGTCTTCCTAAAAAAGGATCTTGAAAGACCTAGTGCCCATGTAATAAGTAGTATTCCGTCTAACTATAACCCAAATACGGCATTGCCTATTAAATTTAAAGCAAATAATGCGAAGCAAGTTAATTTCAAACTTTATAAACTTTCTTTGGATCAAATGCAAAACGGGGTAAGGGACTTTAAAACGCTCAAATCATTTAAGACCTATACTCAAAATTTAACTTATAATACGCAATATACCCCCAAAGATTTTGATTTTGAATTGCCTGGTTTGGACCGCGGCTTATATGCTTTAACCTTTAATTATGATGGAGAAAATTACCCAAGCAGTTATAATTTCAATGTTACCGATTTAGCTCTTTTGGCTACAAGTTACTTAAATACAGATAATTTGCAAACCTTAAATTATAAAGATACCAGCGTAAATTTTTATACGCTTTCCGCGCGTAACGGGCAGCCGCTTTCTGCAAGTATTTCAGGTGAAAAATTGAACGCGGTACAGACTAATCAATCCGGTCAAGTAAATATAAAAGGAACAGATACTTTGCGTAATATTACTGCGAAATATAAAAATAATTATGCTTTAGTTAACTATTTATATCCTCAACATTACAACAAGCCAAACCCTGTATCAATCTATATAAATACAGATAGGTCAATTTATAAACCCGGCGAGGAAGTAAAGATTATCATAAATGCCGTAGAAAATAAAGATAATAAACATTTTACCTATCAGGGGCAAGAAAAGTTAAATATTCAAATTCGTAATGCCTCTTATAAAGAAGTGGCAAAAGATACTTTAACACTTGATAGTTTCGGCCAAGCGACATATACCTTTAAAGTCCCGCAAGATACAATGCTTGGCAACTTTAGTATAAATGCGAGGCTAAGTCAAAGTAGCGGTTACAGCAGTTTTCAGGTAGAGGAATTTAAACAGCCGGAATTTACTTTAAATTTAACAGTACCTGAAAAGCCATATAGTTTTAATGAAGATATTACGATTGACGGTAAAGCCAAATATTATTCCGGTGAGGCTTTAGCGAATGCGAAAGTAAATATTACAATAAATAAACAGCGCTTTTATCCTTGCTGCTATAGGTGGAATAATTATAATTTTGAAGAAGAACCCCCTGTTTATGTGGAGATGCTTACAGATAAAACCGGCGATTTTAAAATAACTTTTAAACCAAGATCCAAAAAAGAAAAGGATATTTTACCTGCCAGATATTTAATTAAAGCGGAAGTTACAGGCCCAAACGGCCATACTATTTCAAGTGAAACAAGTTTGTATGTATCAAAGCAAAAATACTTTTTTGGAATAGATAGAGCAAAAGGCTTTTTCTTAAATGATACGGCAAATTCTTTAACTTTAAAAATGCAAAATGCCGCCGGTAAACCGCAAAAAGGAAAGGCCACATTTGAAATTTTTGAAGCAAAACTTAAAGACAGTAAAAAGATTTCTTATTATCAGGAAAATTATGATTTGTCTAAAGAACCTATCTTTACTAAAGAACTAGAGTTTAGCGGTGATGAAATTACCCAAAAACTCCCTGCTTTAAAAGAGGGTTTTTACGGCGCGAAACTTAAAGCCTACGGCGATGAAAGCGAAGCATTTATCTTCCCTGTATTTGACAGTAAAAACCCTAATTTGGCTGTGGAAGGCAGTGTAACTTTACTTGAGAACAAAAAATATATTGTTGGTGAAAATGCAAAAATTTTGCTTGGTGCAAACAAGGCAAAAGGCCCTAAATATGTAGAAATTTATAAAAACGGCTTTTTTGTAAAACGCATAAAATTATCTAATCAACCCTTGCAAATTTTAACTTTACCTGTTTTACAGGAATATCAAGGCGGTATAAGTTTGCGTTGGCTTGGTGTATATGATTATGAGTTGTTCAACGGAACGCTTAATATAGAAGTTCCTTATTTAGGTAAAGATGTTGATGTAAAACTCAATGCACCGGAAAATTTAGAACCAGGTAAAAAAGCCGAAATCGGTTTGACGGCAACAATAGATAAAAAACCTTTACAAAATGCGCGTGCCATGCTTACTGTTTACGATAAAGCACTTGATTATTACAAAAAACATAATTTCAATTTGCCGTCATTTTATACTCAAAAATTCGGTAGCGGTAATATATCAAGTTCCTTGCAATCAAGTTACGGCGGCATGTATTATGCATCTGTAGCTTTTGGCGGAAGAGGCGGTGCATCAGGTATGAAATCTATGAATATGGCCCGTTCCGTTAAAAGTATGGATATGGCTGTTATGGAAGAAAGTGAATCTGTTGTAATGCTTTCCACAAAAGAAAAGGCTGTAACGCAAGATTTAGGTGTGGCAGAAACTGCTAGTGAACAAAACCCAACCCGTTTAGATTTTGCCCCAACAGCTTATTTCAACCCAAAAGCAGATCTTAAAAACGGTAAAGCCACATTTAATTTCAAAATGCCGGATAGTTTAACAGAGTGGACTGCCGCCGCAATAGTTTTCAGTAAGACATTGCAAACAGGCCAAACACAAGTTAATTTTAAGACGAGTAAAGATTTAACACTCCGCCTTGAAACACCAACTTTCCTCCGCCAAAATGACGAGATTTTTATAAAGACCTTAGTTAAAAATAATACTAAAAAAACTGTCCAAGGTGAGGTTTCTTTAACCCTAAATCTAAACGGTCAAACTGTGGAAAATGCTTTTGCAAATAAACAAGTATCTTTAAAGGCAAATGAAGAAAAAACTTTGACTTGGTCTTATAAAGCCCCCAAAGAACTTGGCGAAATAACTTTGGCTGCCGCCATCCGTTCCGGTGATTTGATTGACGGGGAAACAAGAACTTTGCCGCTTTTAACAAGCGTGCAATATTTACCGAACAGCAAAACTATTGCTTTAAAAGAGGGGGAAAATACTTTTGAACTTGCCCCGGTAAAAGAAGGCGAAATTTTAAGTGCCGCACATTTAACTTTGGATACTTCTTTACTAGTGCCGGTTGTGTCTGCTATGCCTCTGCTTACTGAACAAACCTTTAAAACCGCAACAAGCACCATCGACCGCTATTTGCCGATTGCCATAATAAATAAACTTAATGAAAACGCTAATTTTAAGAAAGCAATCAAGCAAATAGAGCGCAAAACCAGAACAGAAGTTTGGAATAAGCAAACTTCCGAAATTTTGCTTAAAGACACGGAACTTTCCCCTTGGTATAATCTTTCAAAGGGCGGTTGTGAATCAAATAACCTTATAAATATTTTTGATTCCGCAACCGTAGCTAAAAAGCAAAAAGAATATGAAGCAGACCTTAAAAAATATCAAAATTCAGATGGCGGTTTTGCTTGGATAAAAGGCGGTAAAAGCAGTTTGTATGTAACTCTTTATGCCGTTGACCGCTTGGCTCAGGCATCATACTTCGGTGTTAAACCGCCGATGGACATCACGCAAAAGGCCTTAAAATATTTGCATAACGAGTATAAAAAATTTGATTTTTCAAAACCTTATTATCCGTTTGAAGCCATATACTATGCTTATGTAATAAGTGCTTTTGATAAGACATTGCTTGTACAAAGCACGCGCCAAGAAGTACAAACTCTAGCTGATTATATTGATAAACAAAAAGAAATTCTAGCACCTTTGGGCAAAGTTTATATGGCGGTTATTTATTATCGTTTAGGTAATACTCATAAAGCAAACAAATATATCAATATGCTTTTTGAAACCGCTAAAGAAAATGATGTTACAGGCACAAGTTTTGCTATGGAAGAACGCTCTTGGCAATGGTTTTATGACAGTTTAAATTTGCACGCCGAAGCCTTGCGTATGTTGCTTGAAATTGAGCCAAACAGCCCAAAAATTGATGGTCTAATTAAATGGATACTTTTTAATAAAAAAGCAACAATGTGGGGCAGTACTACAAATGCCGCAAAGGCGGTTTACAGTTTGCTTGATGCAATAAAGACATGGGGCGTTTCTAGTCAAAATAAACACTATGATATTGCTTGGAACGGGCAAAATTATGCACTTGATTTCGGACCTCTTGCCAAAGAAAGCAAGACTGTTTTCAGTGTATATGAACCGCAGGCAAATAATGAAAGTTTGAAAGCCAAAATTATACAAAATACCACAACAACGCGAGGCAAAAAAGTACAAAAAACTTTGCCGAGTTTTGCAACTTTAAGCAATTTAGTTATCAGTAGTTTACCTCAAGAAGCAAGCCCGAAAGGTATTTTAAATATCACAAAAGCATATTATTTGATTAAGGAAAATACCGTCAGGCCTTTGCGTGAAAACGAAACCATCAAAGTCGGCGATAAAATTGAAGTTCGCTTAACTATAAAAGTAGAACATAATTTTGATTTTGTGATGATTCAAGATAAAAAGCCCGCTGCTTTTGATACGGAAAAATTGCTTTCCGGCTGGGTGTGGGACGGCCTTTCACGTTACGAAGATTTACAACTTGCGCAAACTAATTTCTTTATGGATTATGTGCCTGTCGGTACTTATGAACTTAAATATATTTTGCGCCCGACGGCAAGCGGTGTGTTTAATGTCGGCTCAAGCATAATGCAAAGTATGTTTGCACCTGAGATTAGCGCACACAGTAACAGTTTTATAATTAAAGTAGAAGATTAATTAATTGTCAAAAATATAAAAAACTGTTATTATATTTAAAAGGAGTTTTAATGTAATGCGGGGTTAAACGCCCCGGGAAAATTCAATCTGTTTTTGGAGCCGTAATAGATACGGTGGACTTACGAGAGTAAGTGTCAGAGAAGTCCTAAAACAGCACGTAAAAGACACAAAATTTATGGCCTAATTAACCATAGGTTTTGTGTCAAATGTTTTCCGTATTTTAACGGGAAACTACGGCTGTTATATGAGGGGCCATTCTCTGAACCCAAGTACATCAGCCGTTTTTATTTGGGTAAATTTTGGTGTAAAAATTTCCCAAATATTATTTGCAAGTTAGTGTTGGTTAAATTTTTTTGTTTTCTTTTTTGCGGCGATATTAGTGCCTGCAAAATTTGATTTTTATATCTAAGCCGGCAACTCGTAAAAAGCAAAAAGTAAT
>CAMUXX010000046.1 GCA_947164805.1 uncultured Elusimicrobia bacterium
TGGTAGTTGTTTTAATTATCGGCATACTTACTGCTATTGCCTTACCGCAATATAAAATGGCAGTAACAAAAGCAAAAGTTGCAAGTATATTACCATTAATGCGCCGTTGGAAAGATGCTTTAACGGAATATAAATTACGACATGGTGATTATAATGTGAATGATGCTTCTGCGCTAGGAGTTAATTGGCCAAGTGATTGGAAGTTTGGTACTAATGGTAATAATGCTTGCGGCGATACTATATCTTGTCATAATGATTATTGGCACGACTGTACGGCTAATGAAGAAAGTGACGGATTTCTGTACTGTTACCATCATCTAGGAGGATATGAAGAGAATAGTTTTTATATACGAATGTACCCTGTTGATTATGAAGAAGAAATATTAAGTAATAAAATAACTTGTAAGGCCTATGGCGATGAAGCACATAGAATTTGCAAAGCACTCGGAGGCACATTACCGGAAGGCGAAGAAGAAGGAGAAGAAAACGAGTATATTTTATACTAAAAATTTTTGAGCGCAAAACCGTAGCGCGCGTGCGTGTTTTCGCGCCGCGCAGGAAATTTGAGATGATTTTTTATTTTTCTTTGACGACGTGTACCAAGAAGTAAAACGAACGAAGTGAGTTTGCGGTACTCTAGGAAAAGAAAAATAAAAAAGGGCTTAAATTTGCAAGCGCGTTCCGCGCGTTCGTGAACATAATGCGGAACGTTAACACGTAAAATATAAAACCCCCGGGCTAAAATTTATCCCGGGGGTTTCTTAAATTAAGTTATAAAATTATAACAAAATTTTTCTTGATAAACGTACTTTGCCGTTATTGTCAATTTCAACAACTTTAACGCGTACGGTATCGCCGAGTTGTAAAACATCTTCCACTTTTGCAACTCTTTCATTTGCAATTTGTGAAATATGTAATAAACCGTCTTTACCGGGCAAAAGTTCAACAAAAGCGCCAAACGGTTGAATGGAAACTACTTTCCCTTCATATATTTGGCCGACTTCAACTTCTTTAGTTAAAAGTTCAACTTCCGCTTTTGCCTGGTTAAGTTTTTCGGCATTAGGTGCGGCAATTACAACTTTACCGTCTTCATCAACATCAATTTTTGCACCGCTGGTTTCGGTAATACGTTTAATGTTTTTACCGCCGGGGCCGATTAAAGCGCCGATTTTATCTTGCGGGATCATCATAGTGTAAATCATAGGTGCATTTTTAGGTAAAGTTTTGCGCGGTTCTTTGATAACTGAATCCATGTGGTCCATAATAAACATGCGGCCTTTTGTGGCTTGTGCAATGGCTTTCCTTAAAACATCTAAAGAAATACCTGTTGCAAGTTTGAGGTCCATCTGGAAAGCGGTTATACCTTTGCGGGAACCGGTAAGTTTAAAGTCCATATCGCCAAGGTGATCTTCCATACCCATAATATCGGAGAGTACGGCAAATTTATCACCTTCGGTAATTAAACCCATAGCGATACCGCTGCAAGCGGCTTTCATCGGAACGCCTGCATCAAATAATGCAAGTGAACCGCCGCAGACGCTTGCCATAGAAGAAGAACCGTTTGATTCCATAATATCGGAAACAACCCTAATAGTATAAGGGAATTCTTCTTGGCTTGGAACAAGCGGCATTAAAGCACGGCGTGCAAGTTCCCCGTGGCCGATTTCGCGGCGGCCGGGTGCGCGGTCCGGTTTACATTCGCCGGTAGCAAAACCCGGGAAGTTATAATGAAGCATAAAAGTTTCATCATAAGTATCTTCAAGGCCTTCTACCATTTGAGCATCACTTGCAGTACCTAAAGTTGCGGTGGCAAGTGATTGTGTTTGACCGCGTGTAAATAAAGCGGAACCGTGTGCGCAAGGTAAAACGCCGACCATAGAACTTAAAGGTCTGATTTGGTCAGTCTTTCTACCGTCAACGCGGATGCCTTCGTTTAATACCATTTTACGGGATTCTTCATAAGCAAGCATTTCCATAGCAAAATCAGCATAAATTGCACCGTCTTCCGGGTATTTTGCTGTGAGTTCGGTTTTAAAAGCTTCTTTTAAATTGGCGATATCACAATCGCGTGTTTGTTTATCGGAGAATTTATGTAAAATTTCGGCAACTTTTGCGCGGTATGTGTTGTTTGCAATATCTAAAACTTCTTGCGGTAATTTTTCCGCTTTAAATTCAAATTTGGCCTTACCGCATTTTTCCCTGAGTTCAAGTTGTGCCTGGCAAAGTTTTTTGACTTCGGGTTGTGCAATTTCAATGGCTTTTACAAGTGATTCTTCATCAACTTCATGTGCACCGCCTTCCACCATCATAATGCCTTGCATGGTACCTGCGATTACTAGGTCCATATCGGCGACTTTTCTTTCTTGAACTGTCGGGTTAATAATGTATTTACCGTCAACTCGGTCAACGCGTACACCCGCAACAGGCTGCGTGAAAGGAATTGAAGAAATTACCGTTGCCGCACTTGAAGCGACAATACTTAAAACATCACTGTCATTAATACCGTCTGCGGAAAGCACCATCGCTGTAACATTAACTTCGCATGCAAACCCTTCCGGAAAGAGCGGGCGCATTGAGCGGTCAATCAAGCGTGATGATAAAGTTTCCTTTTTGCTTGCCTTGCTTTCGCGTTTAAAAAAACCGCCGGGTATTTTACCCGCGGCATAAGTTCTTTCTTTATAATTAACGGTTAAAGGTACAAAATCTTGCAAACCGGGTTTTTGTACTTTATCGCAAACAGCGGTTGCAAGCACCATAGTATCGCCGATACGGGCGATAACAGCACCGTCGGCTTGCTTAGCCATCACACCTGTTTCAAGCGTGATAGTTTTGCCACCGACTTCTACGCTGTGGCTAAATTTTCCTAGATTACTCATTATTTTTATTTCCTTAATTTAAGTTCTTTTGTTAATGCTTGATATTTAGCAAAATCATTTTTCTTTAAATAAGCAAGCAAGCGTTTGCGTTGGCCGACAAGGCGTGTTAAACCCCTTTCGCCAGCAAAGTCTTTAGGATTTTGTTTAAGATGCTCTGATATGTAGCGGATCCTTTCCGTAATCAAAGCAATTTGTACTGACGGTGAACCGGTGTCAGCATCACTTTGTTGGAATTTTGAGATAATATCTTTTCTATCTTGTTTTGTTAACATTTTTTTACTTTCAAGTTTACAGCTGTTTACCGAGTATAAGCACCGCGTTGCCTTATGTGTTGCCTTACTTAAAAACCTATACCAAGCAAGAGCCAAACTTGCTCCTATTAAATTATATCTGTTAAGATACATATTAATTATAGCATATTTAGAGAGAAAAAACCGCTTACATTATTTGTTAGTAAGCGGTCTTGCTTGTACCCCGAATTCTGTCCCTTTCAGACCTAAGCCCGAAAGATGAAAGCCATTTATCTAAGCGGCCTACTTTGTCTTTTATGGATTACTCCAGCGCGGGCAGCGCAACTGGCTTGGCCTTGCTTCACGGGGGGTTCGCCTTGCCGTGTAAATTGCTTTACACGCGGTGGGCTCTTGCCCCACCTTTTCACCCTTACCCTTGCGGGCGGTTTGTTTTCTGCGGCACTGTCCGTCAAACAGGTATATGGCCCTGTCTCCCCGGTTTTTCAACCGGCCCGTTGCCCTACGAAGTTCGGAAGTTCCTCTGTAACATAGTTACAGCGGCTTTCTGGCAATAATATATTTTACCATTTTTAGAGGAGTCTTTCCCCCGCTTGTAAACAAATTCACAAAATTGCTAAAATATATTAAAGACTAGGGCAGTTGGCGCAGTGGTAGCGCGTCCGCCTCACACGCGGAAGGTCACAGGTTCGAACCCTGTACTGCCCAAAATTTTTTATAAAAATTACGCAAATAAAATATATAAATAAAGACACAGAACAAAATGAACATAGATTTTTCTTTAGCCTTAAACTTTTTTATAGCATTACTTGCTATCTTAAACCCTATCGGTAATATCCCAATATTTTTGGAACATGTTAATACCGAAACTGCCGAAGTGCAAAAAAATATTGCCGTACTTTTGGCCTCCGCAATATTTGTAATTATTTTATTCTTTTATTTTACGGGGCAGCCGTTTCTTTCTTTGTTTGGTATAACAATCCCTGCTTTTAGAATCGCAGGCGGTATACTTATTATGACAATCGGTTTCCGCTTACTTCACGGTAAACCGAAATTTGACCCCGACGGCATGGAAACAACTGCCGAAACTAACCCTTTTTCCATCGCAACAAAACGCTTAAGTTCAATTATTGTTCCCGTTGCAACGCCGATATTTGTAGGCCCCGGTGCAATAACAACAGTTATTTTATATTCCGAAAGATCAAAAAGCCCTGCCACAGCAGCTTGCATGGTATTATCAATTATTGCCGCCTGTTTTTTAATTGGCGTGGCTTTATATATGTCAAGATGGTTTTTTAAAATTTTAAAAAAGAACGGTATGCAAATTGTATCAAGAACTATGGGCCTTATACTTTGCGCAATTGCCGTACAATTTGTTATTGAAGGTATAGCCCAACTTATCCCCGGTGTTATTAACCCCGACTATTTGCATATAATGAAATAGTATGCAGAAATTCAAATTAGTTGCACCTTTTAAAGCAGCAGGTTCACAACCCGAAGCAATTAAAAAACTAACAAATAATATTTTAGATGGTGCTTTGCGCCAAACCTTGCTCGGCGTTACAGGTTCGGGCAAAACTTTTACCATGGCAAGTGTTATTGAAAACTTGCAGAGGCCAACCTTAATAATGTCCCCAAACAAAGTTTTAGCCGCGCAACTGTATGCAGAATTTAAACAATTTTTCCCGCAAAATGCCGTAGAATATTTTATTTCTTATTACGATTATTATCAGCCTGAAGCCTATATTCCGCAAACGGACAGTTATATTGAAAAGGATGCATCAATTAACAGCCATATTGAAAAATTACGCCTAAAAGCCACAAACTCTTTATTAACACGAAATGATGTCATTGTTATAGCATCTGTTTCTTCAATTTACAATATCGGCTCACCGGAACAATTTGAAAAGTTGCGCATTTATTTAAAACGCGGCGCACCGTTAAACAGAACTGCTTTTACAAAACACTTAATCAAAATTCAATATGAAAGAAATGAGATGGATTTTAGTGAAGGCACTTTCCGTATACGAGGTGCTTTTATTGATGTTTTCCCCCCATATTCGCAGACGGCTTTGCGTATCGGCCTGAACTTAAACACCGTCAATACTTTGCAGGAAATTAACCCTTTAACTATGGAAGTTATAAATGAACTTGACGATGTTTGGCTTTCCCCCGCAAAACAATTTGTGCAAGGTGAGGAAGGCTTTGAAAGCGCCTTGCAAGATATTGAACGTGAGCGCGATGAACGCATAAAATATTTTGAAAGCCAAAACAAATTGCTTGAAGCACAACGCATTAAAGAGCGCACAAATTATGACCTTGCCATGCTCCGCCAAAGCGGTATGTGTGCGGGTATTGAAAATTATTCGCGTGTGCTTGAACACCGTCAACCGGGTGCAAGGCCAAACTGCTTATTTGATTATTTCAAACGCTTTAAAGATTTCTTGGTTTTTGTTGATGAATCACATGTGGCTGTTCCGCAAATACGCGGTATGTTTAACGGGGACAGAGCAAGAAAACAAATGCTAATTGATTTCGGTTTCCGTCTGCCAAGTGCATTAGATAACCGTCCTTTAAAATTTGACGAGTGGGAAAATTTGCTACCCAACACCGTCTTTGTTTCCGCAACCCCCGGGCCTTATGAACTGACGGTAAGCGGTAATAATATCGTGGAGCAAATTATCCGCCCGACAGGTTTAATTGACCCACCTGTAATTATCCGCCCAGCACAAGGCCAACTTGATGATTTACTTGCACGCATACAAGAAAAAATCAAACAAAAACAACGCGTTTTGGTTTTGTCTTTAACCAAAAAGACTGCGGAAGATTTGTCAGTTTTCCTCTTAGAAAAAGGTTTAAAGGCAACTTATTTGCACAGCAGTTTAGACGCGCTTGAAAGAATTGATATTTTGCAAGATTTCACTAAAGGAAAATATGATGTTTTAGTCGGTATAAACTTGCTACGTGAAGGGCTTGATATTCCGCAAGTGGGGCTTGTTGCAATTTTGGAAGCAGATAACCAGGGCTTTTTGAGAAATGAAACTACCTTAATTCAAATTGCCGGACGTGCAGCACGCAATGCAAAAGGCGAAGTCGTTTTATATGCCCAAAAAGAAACCCCGGCAATAAAATATGCACTTGCGGAAATGGACCGCCGCCGCAAAATTCAAACCGCGTATAACAAAGAACACCATATCACCCCAAAAAGTATTGTTAAAGCGGAAGTTGAACTTAAAGAATTTGAGGACAGTTCGCGTGAGTCTTCACTTGCTTTAATTCATAGCGAAAGTGCGGTTCTGCCGGAAGCCAAAAATATTCCGCTAATGATTAAAGAATTAGAACGCCAAATGCTTGATGCGGCAGATAATTTAAACTTTGAACTTGCCGCAGAACTGCGCGACCGCTTATTTGACTTGAAAGAGATGGCACTCCCTGCCACCAAAATTCGTAGGAAGAAGAAAAGATAATAATATTTACAATATTTTACTTTTTTGCTATCATATTTTTGTATATTTATAGGAGATTTGAAAATGTAGGGCTAATCACCCTAAAAAAATTTAAATCTGTTTTTGGAACCGTATGAAGAATACGGAGAGCTTTGAAAAAGGCACTTTTCCACTCTAAAATCAGCACGTGAGGCACGAAATTTATGGAAATCATGATCCATAGGTTTCGTGCCGAGCGTTTATCAATTTTATTCATAACATTGGTAAATCACGGCTGTTATATTAAGTTAGTGGAAAAGGCCTAATATAACCAGCCGTTTTTTATTGGCTGAATTCCTAATTGCCCTCACCCGCTTGGCGGGCGGAGGGTGGCAAGCAAAACTTGTTTTTGCTTGACGGATGGGGGATAAAATAAATAATTT
>CAMUXX010000047.1 GCA_947164805.1 uncultured Elusimicrobia bacterium
AAACATCCAGTGAAGCAAAAGAAGTATGGCGACGCGCATTAGCATCAAAAGGCGAAATACGTACAAGGCGGTGAACGCCGTTTTCGCTTTTCATCATACCGTAAGCATAAGGGCCTTCAATAAAAAGGGTAACATTTTTTACACCGGCTTCTTCCCCGGCGAGATAATCGGTAACAGACACTTTAAAATTATGATTTTGCGCCCAACGGGTATAGAGTCTAAGGAGCATATCCGCCCAATCGCAACTTTCCGTACCACCTGCACCTGCGTGTATACTGACAATAGCATTTAATTTGTCATTTGGATGGGACATTTTTGTCTTAAATTCAAGGCGTGCAAAATCTTCTTTTAAAGTTTTTAAATTGTTTTCAAGATTTTTTAGTTCAGCTTCATCCTGCATTTCTTGCACGAGTTCAAAAAGGGCTTTATTATCTTCCAAATTCTTAGAAAGGTTTTGATAGGCAGTAATATCGGTTTTAAGCAAATCAATTTCCTTAGAAACTTTTTTTGCATGCTCGGTATTGTTCCAAAAATCGGGCGCTAATGTTAACTGTTCTTTCTCCGCCAGAAGTTTTTGTTTTTCATCAAGATGTAAAATTTTATGCAAGTTTTGCAAACTTGCGCTTAACTCGTCAAAAACAGTAAGTATTTCTTTACTTTCCATAATTTTCCTGTATATAAAACGCTACTGCAACTGCCCAAAAAGAAAATGCCAAAAAAACACAAATTAAAGCAAAAACATCACCATATTTTGTGTATATGGTTTTTTTGTTTCTTGTTTGGAATTTAAAATCAAAAATTGCTGTTTCCTGCTCAAATAATTTGCCGGACATAAAACGTATTTTTCCCAAACTGTCAATCCATGCACTATAACCTGTCGTAGTGGCACGGAGTATGGGGCGGCGATTTTCAATGGCTCTAAAAACATTTATCCTTAAATGTTGAAGCGGTGCAGCGGTTTTCAAAAACCAACCGTCATTTGAAATATTTATAAAAAATTGCGCGCCTTCCTTGGCTTGTTCACGCCAAATTTTGGGAAACAATGATTCAAAACAAATGTTTACAGCAAAAGGATAATTACTATTTTGAAGTGATAAATTTAATACTTTGCCCATATCCTTACCTGCGCTGAAATTCCCTGTTAAGGAAGTTATCCCTTTATCCCGATAAAAACCACTTAAAATTTTTTGGAAAGGTAAAAACTCCCCAAACGGAACAAGTTTATTTTTTTGATAACTGTCTACTACCCCGCCTTCATTAAATAAACCTGCACCCACATATAATTTGCCGTTTTTAACTTCAGAACCGCCAAAAATTTGCGGTGCATTGTAAGTTTTTGAAATGTTTCTCAAAAAATTTTGATTCCGTTCAGATGTAAAAGAACCTTCCAAAGATGTTTCCGGCCAAATAATAAATTCTACATCTTGCTCTGCTAAAGCAAGCGTTTGTTTATCCAAAACGGAATAGGCATCTTCACCCTTGCCAATCAAAATTAACCCATGTGTATTTGGTTGCATCAAGGCCACTTTTATTTTGCTGGGATAAGTATTTTCAAAATCAAGTTGTTTATGTATTTCCCTTTTGCCCAATGTATAATTCAAAACAAATAAAATTATTGCCGAAATTAAAAATAAAGTCTTTTGGCATTTTTTATATTTCCCAAACAAACACGCAAGAGAAAAACAACAAAAAATTATTATAAAACTAATACCGTAAACACCTGTAACGGAAGATATTTGTATTAATGCTAAATTTTCAAATTGACTGTAACCGAGCATAAACCAAGGGAAAGCAAATAAATAAAATGCTATCACTTGATGTAAAAATTCCAAACTTACCCATAAACTTGCAGCACCCAAAGGTAAAACCCAAGTTAAATTCTTAATATAAAAATAAAAGAAACCAAATAATACAAACTGCAAAGCCATTAGGGCACTAAGCCCAAATAAAGAAAGATAAGACAAAAATTGATCTTGGGTACCGAATTGCACCGTAGGATAAATCCAACAAAGCAAAATCAAATTAAAAGCAAAACCTACGATAAAGCAATAAAATAAATTTAAAAAAAGTTTTTTAAAATTATTCAAAATTACAGCAAATAAAAATATACCTATCCAAACACCTAAATATTTATTATTTACTAAAAAGGAAGCCCCTAAACAAAGTGCCACCGCCAAAGCAGATAAAGCAACAATTAACCCCTTAAGTAGCGCAGAAACAATAACCCAAAAAATATTTTTTTTATCTTTTGCGTTTTTATCCTTGGTAATAAGGGTTAACTCCCCCTCTTTTTCTGTTTTGCTTTTTTTAGACACTTATTTACCACAACATTTCTTGTATTTTTTGCCACTGCCGCAGGGGCATAAATCATTCCTGCCTACTTTATGGATTGGTTGTACTTCTTTCTTCCCGGCAGGTTGCAAGTTTTGGGCACCGCCTTCTTGCATTTTTTGCGGGGTACGCGCTTTGGGTGGTAATTTTATGCGGAAAATATAATCTACGAAAAAATCCCGTATGCGTGCCATCATATTAACATATAAGGAATAAGATTCTTTTTGATATTCAATTAAAGGATCTTTTTGGGCATAACCACGTAAACTTACACTCTTTTGAAGTTGGTCAAGTTCATAAAGATTTTGTTTCCAACTTTGATCTAAAAGTTGTAAAAGTAACATCCTTTCAACTTCAGCGAAGTCAAACCCTTGTTCCTTAAAAGCCGCGGCGCGTTCTTGATAAATATCTTTAATTTTAGGCATTAAATCTGCCAAAATATTTTCCGGCTTTTTGCTTAAAATATCTTCTTGTGAAACGGCTTCATCAATGCCGAAAATGCGTTTATAAATTGTATTTATGCTGGTCAAATCGGTAAGTTTCGGGTGGCGTTCATCATAAAATTTATAAAAAATTTCAGAGGTGGTTTCTTCAATCATCTCAGCAATCCTTTCACTGAAATTTTTACCATCCAAAATTGCATTTCTTAAATTATATACTGCCGTACGCTGTTGGTTCATAACTTTATCATAATCAAGCAAATACTTGCGGATATCAAAGTTATGGCCTTCCACACTTTTTTGTGCGTTTTCAATTTGTTTTGAAATTAGACGTGATTCTATGGCCTCACCGTCTTTCATGCCAAGGGTTGTCATTATTTTAGCAATACGTTCACTGCCGAATAAACGCATAAGTTCATCATCCAAAGCGACGAAAAACACACTTGAGCCTTTATCCCCTTGCCTTGCACAACGCCCGCGCAGCTGGTTATCAATACGTCTGCTTTCATGACGTTCTGTACCGATAACGGTTAAACCGCCGTTTTCCTGTACAAATTTCTGTTCGTCCGCATCACAAGGATTACCGCCCAAAACAATATCGGTTCCACGGCCTGCCATATTTGTTGCAATTGTTACTGCACCTTTGCGCCCTGCTTGGCTGATAATTTGGGCTTCCATTTCGTGATATTTAGCATTTAAAACTTTATGCGGTATACCGATTTTGCGAAGCATTTGGGAAATTTGTTCTGATTTTTCAATAGAACGTGTACCCACAAGAACCGGCAAACCTTTGCGCCAAAGTTCTTCTATTCGTTCAACAACTGCTTGGAACTTTTCTCGTTCTGTTTTATATATTACATCCGGGTAATCAATACGGCGGCAAGGTTTGTTGGAGGGAATTTCAACTATATCAAGTTTATAAATTGTCCAAAACTCATTGGCTTCGGTCATGGCAGTACCTGTCATACCGGAAAGTTTTGAATAAAGTTTAAAGAAATTCTGAAAAGTGATTGTTGCCAAAGTCTGGTTTTCTTCTTTAATCGGCATATGTTCTTTGGCTTCAACCGCCTGATGTAAACCGTCGGACCATCTGCGCCCAGGCATTAAACGGCCTGTAAATTCATCAACAATAATTACTTCACCGTCTTTTACTACATAATGGACATCGCGTTCATATAAGTGATGGGCGCGAAGTGCCTGGTTTATATGATGCACCCACTCGGAATCGACATCAGCATAAAGGTTTTCAACACCAAGCAATTTTTCCGCTTTAGCGATACCTTGCTCAGTTAAAGTTACATTATGGTTTTTTTCATCAATTAAAGCATCATAACCAACTGATAAATCTTGCCCGGCATATTTTGCATTCACTTCATCGCGTTCTGTAATTTTGCGCACTTTTAGAGCGGAAATTAAGCGGTTAACAATATAATATTTATCAGTCTTCTCATCTGACGGACCGGAAATAATTAAAGGTGTTCTTGCCTCATCAATTAAAATAGAGTCTACTTCATCAACAATACAATAATTTAATTTCCTTTGCACTCTTTGTTCTGCGCGCACAACCATATTATCACGCAAATAATCAAAACCGAGTTCATTATTGGTAACATAAGTTATGTCTTTTTTATACATTTCACGGCGTTCATTATTTTCCATGTCATGGCTGATAAAACCTACAGTTAAACCTAAAAATTCATGTATGGGGCCCATCCATTCCCTATCGCGCTTAGCAAGATAATCATTAACCGTTACTACATGCACACCTTTCCCGGTCAAAGCATTTAAGTAAGAAGGCAAAGTAGCCACCAAAGTTTTACCTTCACCGGTTCTCATTTCTGCAATTTTACCTTGGTGCAAAACTATACCACCCAAGAGTTGTACATCATAAGGACGAAGGCCCAAAACACGTTTTGAAGCTTCACGTACTGTTGCAAAAGCTTCAGGCAAAAGATTATCTAAAGTTTCGCCCTTTGCCAAGCGGTTTTTAAATAAAACCGTTTGGTTTTTAAGTTCTTCATCCGTTAATTTAGAAATTTTTGGCTCTAAAGCATTAATTTTATTTACTATCGGCTGCAACTTTTTGATTTGTCTTTCAGATTTTGTACCGATAATTTTATCTATCAAATAACTAATCATAAATACCTCTCAAATTCAGGCCTTTTTAAAAGGCGAGATTGCACGCAAGCGTGCAATAATACCAGGCAAAACTTTTATTACCGTATTAATTTCTTCTAAAGTGGTAAACCTGCTTAAAGAAAATCTTATTGAACCATGCGCAAACTGGAACGGAACACCCATAGCACGCAAAACATGGGAAGGCTCCAAAGAACCCGTAGTGCAAGCAGAACCGGATGAAGCACAAATACCTTCTTCATCCAAAAACATCAAAATACTTTCGCCTTCAATATAACCGAAACTCATATTTAAAGTATTTGGAAGGCGGTTTTCTCTGTCCCCGTTAACTTTTGTATCCGGTATTTGGGCAAGCAATTCTTTTTCAAGCAAATCACGCAAAGGTTTAACTTGTGTTTGATACTCCGGCAAATGTTGCAATGCAAGTTCTGCCGCATAACCAAAACCAACAATATTAGGAACATTTTCCGTACCGGCACGGCGTAAATTTTCCTGATGGCCGCCACGCATAAAAGGCATAAAACGTATACCATCTTTTACAAATAAAGCACCCATACCCTTAGGGCCATGTATCTTGTGAGATGAAATTGAAACAAAATCTGCATTAATATCTTTAACATTAGTCGGTATTTTACCGGCAGCCTGCACGGCATCAGTATGAAATAAAGCACCTTTTGAGTGTGCAAGTTCGGCTATTTCTTTGACTGGGAAAATAGTGCCTGTTTCACTGTTTGCCCACATTGTTGTAACTATTGCGGTATCTTCATCTAAAACTTTTTTGTATTGATCCATGTTAAAGCGACCGTATTCATCTACCCCTATAATATCCAACCTATAACCGTGTGAAGCCAAAAATTTACATACTTCCAAAACTGCAGGATGCTCAACGGCAGAAGTTATGATATGCTTTTTACCGGGATAGGAATTTACGGCAGAAAATATTGCCGTACTGTCCCCTTCTGTACCACCGGAAGTAAAAATAATTTCTTCAGGTTTTGCATTTAATAAAGTTGCTACTTGCCCTCTTGCTTTTTCAATAGCATGTTTATTTGATCCGCCAAAAGTATGAATACTGCTGGCATTACCGTAAAAATCGGTAAAGTAAGGGAGCATCTTTACTAATACTTCCGGCGAAGTTCTAGTGGTGGCATTATTATCTAAATAAATTACTTTCACGCTTGTTTGACCTCAAGGTTTTTATCAAGTTTATCTTGTAAAGTTTTACCCACAAAGTTTTTAAGTGTCATTTTGCTTGCTATGCAAGAAGCACACCCTCCAAGCAAACGAACAGTAACAATATTACCGTTTAGATCTACTAGTTCAATACTGCCACCGTCTTGATTGAGTTTCGGTTTAATTTCGGTATTTAAAATATTTTCTATAGCCTTAATCTTTTCTACAATAGTTAAAGAGGAAAACGGCCTTTTTTCTTCCTGCTTTTTCTGTGGTAGTTCACATGCAAGAACTTTATCTAAAATCTCTTGTATTGCTACTTTACATTTCCCACAGGCACCGCCTGCTTTAGTAAAATGAGTAACATCTTCTACCGTCTTTAAATGATTAGAATGTACGGCTTTTAAAATCATTTCCTCAGTAATATTGAAACATTGGCAAATTACTTTTGATTCTTGGGTTTGTTCAAAAACTACGGGTTTGCCGCCCTGGCGGTAACTTTTAATTGCTGCCTCCAACGCCTCCATCCCCATAACTGAACAATGCATTTTTGCTTCGGGCAGAGAACCCAAAGCATTGGCAATATCCTGATTTGTGATTTTTGAGGCTTCTTCTAAAGTTTTTCCTTTTGCCATTTCGGTAAGAACAGAAGAAGACGCTATCGCAGATGCACAACCGAAAGTTTGAAATTTAATATCTTCAATTACTTCAGTTTGCTTATTAACTTTTATTGTTAATTTTAAAGCATCACCACAAATTAAACTACCAACCTGACCTGTACCATCAGCGTTTTCAATAGAACCCACATTGCGCGGGTTCTTAAAATGGTCCAAAACTTTATCTGTATAATCCCACATAAAAACTCCTACACTACT
>CAMUXX010000048.1 GCA_947164805.1 uncultured Elusimicrobia bacterium
ATCAAAAATAATCCGCAGGATAAACCCACACAAATTCTATGTACTTCAAAACAAGCGGCAATTTTAGCGGCGGACCAAAAACAACTTGAGCAAGCGCAAAAACTTTGGCCCGGTGCTTTAACTGCAATTATAACAGCAAGCAAAGAAGGCAAAAGGTATAGTGGGCTTGATACCGTAGGTTTGCGCGTTCCCAATAGTCAATTTTTGCTGGAACTTATGGAGAGTTTAATTTCCCCCCTGCTTGCATCAAGCGCAAATTTTCACGGTGCGCCGATATGCAAAAATACTGCCGAACTTTTAGCGGTTTTTGACGGAGTTGTCCCTTACATTGTGCTTGATGACAATGCAAAGAAAAACACACCGTCAAAAATTATTGACTACACTCAAAATCCACCAAAAGTTATAAGGTAAAAAGGAAACTTTATCCCCCATCCGTCGCTACGCGACACCCTCCGCCCGCCACGCGGGTGAGAGAGAAGAAATTTTAGTTTTTCTCTAACACTTAAAGAACGTGAACCCGTAGCGTGCGAGCATAGTATCGCGCTGTGTAGCAGATTTAAGATGATTTTTTATTTTTATCTAACGACGTGTACCAAGAAGTAAAACGAGCGTAGCGAGTTTGCCGTACTCTAGGAAGATAAAAATAAAAAAGGGCTTAAATATGCAAGCACGTTCCGCGCGTACAAGCACAAAATGCGGAAACACAACGCGCAATATTTTAAAATACAAAACCCCCGGTGTAAACCGGGGGTTAATTTTAAACTTGGGTAATTTATTTGCTCGGTTTAACGACTTTGCCACCCTTTAAGCATTTAGAACAAACATAAGCTGTTTGCGTTTTGCCGTCTAAAACAATTTTTTGTTTATGCAAATTGGGCTTAAAAGTCCTGTTTGTTTTAAAATGGCTGTGGCTGACGCTTTTACCTGTTGTTGATTTTTTACCGCAAATTTCACATTTATAAGACATAATTTCCACCTAACATTAATTTTTTATATTTTACCAAAATTAGAGCATTTAAGCAAATTTACTTTTAAAAATACGCCAGCATTTGCGTATATATTCAATAATATCTTGGAAGTATTTTTGTACTTTACTTGGTTCTTTGCCCTTTGCAAGTTTTGGGGTTATTTTGGCTTCGCTCATCATCTGCAAAAGATAATTTGATGGCAAAGCAAAATTAATATTTTGAACATTTTCCTCTTCCAAACTTGATATCGCTATACCTACAACATGCCCATCCTCATTAAAAACAGGACTGCCGCTGCTTGAAGGCGAAATAGGTGCACTTATTTGGAAAAATGTTACATCATCAACATTCCTGAGTTGTGAGACAAGCCCGTTTGTTATGCTGTTTTGAAGCCTTTTAGGGCTACCTATAACCGCAATTTGCTGTCCGGCTTGCACGGTATTTGAATTTTTAAAAGTAACACCGGGCAAATAATTTACAGATACTTGTAAAATTGCCAAATCAATACGTGGTTTTTTGGAAACAGTAACAACCCTTGCCTCTTCAGAAATAGCACCGTTACTGAAAGTTAGATTAACTAATTTTGCATTTTCCAAAGTATGCGCAGCAGTTGCAATATACCCCTGCGGAGAAATAACAAAACCTGTTGCGCTAGCGGTTTTACCATCCTTTCTTAAAACATTAACTGTAACAACTGTATTTTGGTTTAATTTTGAAATTTCTTCTAAAGATAATGCCAAAGCGGATATAACACCGCAAATAAGAAAGATAAAAGAAGTGATAAAAAATCTTTTAATCATAAGCAAAAAGCCGAGGATGGGACTCGAACCCACAACCTACGGTTTACAAAACCGTTGCTCAACCATTGAGCTACCTCGGCAAAACTATATAGATAAATTATAACAATTTTTCACTCACTGTGCAATTTTTGTTATAATTTACCTATGCAAACAACAATAAATTTCTTTTATTTTTTGGGAAGATTGCCTTATATTTTGGCTTTCTTATTTTTTGGTTATATTTTTATAAAGGTTGCCAAGGCTTTTTGGGAACATTGTTTTTTATATAATGACGGTCCTATTTCAAAGCAGATATATAATTTTTTTGATCCTTACCATCAAAGTATTTTTTGCTACAAATATAAATGGTATACGATTTTGCTATTAATCGGGGCAATTTATTTGTTGTGCAGGATTTATATTCCGCCGGAGATGTTATCTTATGAAAAGGGTATGTACCCGGCACAAAGCATACTATCTAATTCCGTAATGTATTTCCCTAATTATATCTTGCACGAAATGCTTGGGCATAATGTGTTTTGCCCAATTACTCCATACTGGTTTTGCGCACTTTCCGGTGATTTTATACAAGTATTAGTTCCGGCAGCAATCTATTTATTTTCTTTGCAATTACGCGGAGGTTTGCTATTTAGCCCTGCTATATTATACTGGCTTTCCTGTGCCATATATGATGCCGGAATATATGCAAGCGATGCAGCAGTGAGCAAACTGGCTTTAACTTCCTCAGACATGGTTACCGACCATGCCGCCGGCGTAGTTAAAGGCGATTGGTATTATATTTTAGGCCCGTTTGACGCATTAAATTATGCCGTTGCCATTGGCAGAATTTTTGAAATCATTGCTTGCATTATATTTGCTTTTGCAATATACAGTGCGATGGAATATGTCAGACGGTTAATGCAAGAAGATATTAATAAAGCCTATTAACTTGCAAAATGATTAAAAAATTTGTTTACTATGTGTACCGGGTACTATCACCGGCAGGGGGTGTAATTATGGGTTGCGGATGCGGAAATAAACCAAAGAAATAATTTAGCCAACGCTAAAATACCTCGCAAAAGCGAGGTATTTTTATGTCAAAATTTCCCAAATATTTATTTAGTATTAGCAAATTGTTGGGCCGAGTTAAAATCTTCCTTCAATAATTTTTCCACCGTTTCACGCGCTTTATTTATAGCAGAATTTAAAAGTTCTTCCTGCCCATTTGGAAATTTGCCCAAAACATAATTTTTTGCATCTACAAATTCAGGGCGCGGGCCAATACCTAAACGCAAACGCATACAATTATCGGTACCCAGCAAAGTAATAATATTTTCAAGCCCTTTTTGGCCGCCGCTAGAACCTTTTTGCCGCAAACGCAAGGTGCCGAGTTCCAAACTTAAATCATCACAAATAACTAAAATATTTTGCGGAGGTATTTTATAAAAATTTGCCGCAGCAACTACTGCCTGACCTGATAAATTCATATAAGTCTGAGGTTTTAAAAATAATACGCTTTTGCCATGTAAATTAACTTTTGCGGTTTGTGCTTTAAAAGGGCGGTTTTCTTCAAAAGAAAAGCCTTCGGTGCTTGCCAAACTATCAAGAACCATAAAACCTATATTATGACGCGTTTTTTGATATTCTTGCCCAGGGTTTCCAAGGCCGGCAATAAGGAACACTAATTATCACCCATTATTGTTTTGACTTTTTCAAGCAATACTGAAGTTCTAAACGGTTTATAACAAAAATCTTTAACAAGCGGATTACCTGCAAACATTTGTCCGGCTTGCTCCAAAGCAGAAGTAACCATCACAGGTGTACCAAAAATCTCTTCATCTTTTGCCATTTCTTCTATAATGGCACGCCCGTCAAGGCCGGGTAACATTAAATCAAGAATAACCAAATGAGGACGAATTTTCTTAATCAGAGGAATAGCATTCCTCCCATTATCACAAGCGTGAACTTCATAACCGGCACGCACTAAAATTAAATTTAAAAGCTGAAGAATATCCCTTTCATCTTCTACTATAACTATTCTTTTTTTCATTTCTTCCATAAATACCCCGCAAATATACTATAATTAATTATATTATACTTTTTAATAGGATTTTATGCAAAGTACATCTTTCCAAGCAAAAATTTGGCAAAAACTCATTAAGTTTGATAAGGAAAATAAGTTTTTTAAAACGAAACAAAATGTTTTAGTTGCACTTTCCGGAGGGGCTGATTCTGTTGCCTTACTTCACTTTGCTTGCGCACTTGGCAAAAAAATGCAATTTAAAATTTATGCCTGCCATGTAAACCATAATTTACGCCCAACAGCAAAACGCGATGAAAACTTAGTCATTAATTTATGCAAAGAATTAGATCTCCCAATAACTATAAAAAGAATTGCCGTCAAAACTTTAGCCAAAAAAGAAAAGTTAAGTTTGGAACATGCCGCCCGTAAATTACGTTACAAAGCACTTGAAGAGGCAGCAAAAGAATTTAATTGTAAAGTGCTGGCCTTTGCCCATCATGCAGATGATAATGTAGAAACATTTTTATTAAATCTTCTTCGCGGAACACAATTGAAAGGTTTGGGTGGCATACCGGCCGCACGACCTCTTGGTGAACTTAAAATTATCCGCCCGTTTTTATGTTTAAGCAAAGCAGAAATTTTGGAATATTGCAAATACCACAATTTGCCTTTTGAAAATGATGAAACAAATTTTGATGATATTTACACACGCAATTTTATTCGCTTGAATTTACTTCCCATACTTGAAAAAAAGCAGCCACAAATACGCAAGCATATCTTATCTTTATGCATGCAAGTGCAAAAAATATTTGAAGAAAAATAATAACTTATAATTTGTTATAACAAAATGATAATTACCACTACGACAATTAATGAGGGTTGAGTATATTATAATAAAATGAAAAACTTCTGCAACAGTTTGTTAATTTATAAATAACATCAACACAATATCCCCATTTATAAAAACGAATGAGGATATTTAAAATTTTTTATTGATCTCTTTTAAAAAGGGATAGTAAAAATCTTTTTTGAAGGGATAGCGCATTTCTTTTGCGCGGTTGCTTGAGGTAAATTTTACTTTTGCACCGCGCACAAGAGCAAGCGGGGTTTGATTAGAACACTCCCCCATACAAAAACCGGCGGCAGTAGCTAGTGAATCAGCAACATTTACCAAAGTCATTTTAAGCGGGCGGTGGCATAAATCTCTTCTA
This sequence comes from uncultured Elusimicrobia bacterium, assembly GCA_947164805.1. Lineage (GTDB taxonomy): Bacteria > Elusimicrobiota > Elusimicrobia > Elusimicrobiales > Elusimicrobiaceae > Proelusimicrobium. Next base: position 4,982 of record CAMUXX010000048.1, read on the forward strand.
TTTACCAAATTTTCCACGCCATAAAAACCGCTATAAGCAACTGCTATATTTATAACACCGGAGCGCAAAGGTAAAATAAAACTGTCCGTTAAAATTACGCCCAAATTTTTAATTTTATAATATTTAATTAGCCCACGGCGCAAAGTGTCTGCCGTATTATAAGGGTTTTTAGGGAGTAAAATTATTTTATCAAAGGCATTACTTTCATCAATGCCGGCATTGGCACAAATTAGGCCTTGCCTGACGGTAAAATAACATAAAGCCGTTTTTTTATAGTAAGAACTTTCTTTTTTGATAAGTTGTAATTTATCCTTTTTACTAAAAACCCGGCCTTCCGCAAGGCCTGCAACTTTAGACGACAAACAAATAATATCCCCGTTTTTTAAAGGCGGCAAATGGGTAAATAAAAATTTGTTTAGGTCATCCCCTTGTTTAAAAATTTTGGTTTTTATTGGTGTAACTTGCATTAAAACGGCTCCACAAAATATCTGAAAACATTATTGGCAAAATACTTACCTTCTTCTGATAATTTAAATTTTTTATTTTCTTTAATAATTAACTTTTTATCAAGTAGAATTTCAAATTCTTTACGAAAACATTTAAGCATTTTTTGAGTTGGTTTAAAACCTTTTAGTAAGCGGAATTTTAGTAAAATTTCTTCACCGACTTTTGCTTTACCGCATAATTTTTCTTTAAACACTATCGGTATTTTATTTTGGACTAAACTTTTAATATATTCTTTTACGTCATCGGTATTTTGAAAACGCACCCCCCGCATATAAGATGCCGCCGCTGATCCACAACCCAAATATGCACCGCCTTGCCAATAATTTATATTATGTTTGCTTTCGTATTTAGGCAAAGAAAAATTAGAAATTTCATAATGAATAAAACCGGCGTTTTGCAAAATATTTTCAGCGCTTTCAAGCATTTTGCGCGTTAGATTATCATCACACTCATAACCGCTTTTATAAAGAGGGGTACTGACTTCTACTTGCAATCCGTAAACGGAAATATGCTGCGGTTTCAAAGCAATTAACTGCTTAACGCTTTGCTCAAAGTCTGTTAAAGTTTGGTTTGGAAGCCCGGCAATTAAGTCCACATTAATATTATTAAAATATTTTTTTGCTTGTGTGTAAGTTCTCAAAAATTGCGCGTAATTATGTGCGCGGCCTATTGTTTTTAAGTGTTCATCAAATGTACTTTGAAGTCCTAAACTAAGACGGTTTACCCCCAATTTTTTAAGCAATCTAATTTTGGATAAAGTTAAACTTTCTGGATTTGCCTCAAAAGTAATTTCCTTAAAATTTTTATAACAAGAATAAATGCTGTTAAATAAAATTTTAATTTGTGCAGCAGTTAAAAAACTTGGTGTTCCGCCACCAATATATAAAGTTTTTGGATTAAAATTTCTATAATGTTTTTTTTGTAACGCAAGTTCTCGTTTTAATGCTTCCAAATAAGGATTGCGCAATCGCCTGATACCTGCAAAAGAAGCAAAATCACAATACACACATTTAGAAACACAAAAAGGAATATGAATATAAAGCCCTTGCATTATTTACCTGCTTTGAAATTAAGATAGGCCTCAATAAAACCGTCGATATTGCCATCCATAACTCCCTGAATATCGGATGTTTCAAAACCGCTACGTAAATCTTTAACAAGTTGGTAAGGCATAAAAACATAGGAACGTATTTGATGCCCCCAGGCGATATCGCCCTTTTCGCTGTAATGCTTTTCCATTTCAGAGCGTTTTTTATCAAGTTCCATTTCATAGAGTTTTGCCTTAAGCATTTTTAAAGCGCGTTGCTTATTTTGAAGTTGGGAACGCTCAACCTGACAGGCAACGACAATACCCGTCGGCTTATGCAAGATGCGGACGGCCGTTTCCACCTTGTTAACATTTTGGCCGCCTGCACCACCGGAACGGCAAGTGGTAACTTCAATATCACTATCCA
>CAMUXX010000049.1 GCA_947164805.1 uncultured Elusimicrobia bacterium
AAAGATTCCGTGCAGTTTTGATGACTGCCTTTACCTTCATTTTAGGTATTGCTCCTTTAATCTTTGCAACAGGTGCCGGTGCAAATAGCCGCAGGGCAATCGGCAGGCCGGTGTTCTGGGGTATGTTAATTGGAACTGTTTTAGGTTTATTTATTATTCCTCTGTTTTATGTGCTTGTTCAAACAGTAACGGATAAAATAAGTAAAAAAAGAATTAAGTAAGGCTGATTGTTATTTTCTGTCAAACATGGGGCATAAATTTATTATGCTCCTGTTTGATTTATAGGCAAATACACAAGTATCTTCAAATATGATAAAATTTAATGGTGAGACAGGTTTCTTTGTATAGTTTTTTTACGGAGAAGGTGGAAATTGTCCTAATCCCAAAATTATCGCGCGGTTTTAAATTTACCGTGCGGCCTTATACTGTTTGCCTGCTTGCGCTATTGTGGCTTGGAATTACACTTTATTCTGCTTTTGTTATTACCAGGGAAATTGATTATAATTTCGTTAAAGCCGATAATAAAGTTATGAAGGCTAAACTTGCTATGATCGCAGAAGAACTTGCCAGTAACCGTAAATATTTAAAACTTGCGCGCGATACCGATAAACAGATGCGACAAATGCTTGGTATGAAAGGTGGGAAATTTATTAATATGCCGGGCGGTTTTGATGATGCGCAAGAAGAAAGAAAAATAACTTTCAGTTCCATTTTTTCTAAAGACAGTAAAGATATTAATGAACAGGAAATAAATGAAATTTTTAAAGAAACTACCGCTGCTGCAGAAGAACAACTTGCAAGTTTCCAAGAAATTGCCTGGTTTTATACAAACCAGAAAAACAGCAGTAATGCCAAGCCTTCAATTAAACCGGCAAAAGATTATAGGATTACATCTAACTTCGGTTACCGTTTAAATCCTTTTCCGGCATATCACTATGGTATTGACCTCGCCGGCAAAGCAAATTCTCCGATTTATGTAACTGCTGATGGCGTCGTAAGGCAAACTGGTTGGGCTTTAGGTTACGGGCAGGCAGTTTTAGTAGATCACAGTTTTGGTTATTCAACTTTGTACGGGCATTTAGCGGATATCCGCGTCAAAAAAGGCGATAAGGTTAAACGTGGCCAAATTATTGCAAGCATGGGTACAACAGGCCGCTCAACCGGAGTACATTTACATTATGAAGTGTGGAAAGACGGAACCCCCGTTAATCCAAAAGATTATTTATAGGAGAGTTTATGAGTTTTCTTGATAAAGAAGAAAAAGCAGGTGAATACACCTCAGTAATCAGCGAGCAATGCCAATTCCAAGGCACATTAGATTTACAGGGTTCTATCAGAATAGACGGTACCCTCGAAGGCAATATTGATAATGCCAAATTGGTTACAATCAGCAGAACCGGGGCAATGAAAGGGGACCTTTCCGGCCTAGGTGCTGTAATTATCGGCAAAATGGAAGGCGATATTTGCGTGGAAGAAATTGAAATTTTATCCGAAGCACATTTAAAAGGCAATATTCGCACCAAAAGCATTTTGATTGAAAAGGGCGCCAAAGTTAATGCAACAATTACAGTAGTTACAGAAAATGAAGAAGATCCTCAAGGCGAAGAAATTATTGAAGAAAAGAAGGAGAAGAAAAAATGATTTCCTTTTTCATCAAATACAGGAACCCGATTTTAATTACAACGGTTCTTATTTTCTTGATAAGTATCGGAGTTTTAAGTGCCGGTATGGTAGCGGACCAGTATGGGGCAAATGCTGTCTTGGCTAAAGTAGGAAATGCTAAAATTAAATACAAATCTTTTGCTACTACTTATGATATGGCACGCCAACAGTATATCAATGAAGGCAAGGAAATTACCGAAGAAGAAGATAAACAACTTAAACAACAAATTATTCAAGGTTTAATTATGCAGGAAGCCTTAAGCCAGGCTGCAAAAGACCTTGATATAGGTACCAGTAAAACTGAAGTTGCTTATTTAATCAAAAGTAATCCTGCTTTTTCACCTAACGGGGAGTTTAATAAAAATGCTTATATTTATACGGTAAGGAATCAATTCCATGTAAACCCTGCGGAATTTGAAAGTAATTTGATGAAACAAATTTCTGTCCAAAAATTCCAAAATGTTTTGAGGATGGTTGCTTTGCCTACTTCTTTTGAAAAGACTATTTTAACACAAGGTACGACTTTAAAAGATGAAGAAAAGAAAGCATTAGAAGATTATTTGATCCAGCTTAAATCAGCCAGTTTTATTTCTGCTTTCAGTGATGCTTTAAATGCAAAGTACAAAAGCACAATAGACATGCAAATTTAAGTTTAAGTTTTGATTATTTTAAACCCCCGTTAGCATTTTGCCAACGGGGGTTTTACTATGTAAAGTTTTCTTTACTCAGGTTTTGTGATGCGGCGTGTAATGGTCTTCTTTTGCACGCAAAGGATTGTGTCCCCTGCTTTTGTGCCTCTAAAGCCCTCAATCAAAATACCGCATTCATAACCCTTTTCAACTTCTTTGACATCATCTTTAAAGCGTTTAAGCCCGCCGACTTTGCCTTTGTGGATTTGTTCACCGCCACGCATAATTTTTGCATCAAAATTGCGTGTGATTTTTCCTTCATCCACGTAAGAGCCTGCAATAAAACCGGAACTTAAATCAAACACTTGGCGTACAGTTGCACGCCCGACGACTTCTTCCACAATTTCAGGCTCAAGTAAGCCTTCCATTGCGGCCTTTAAGTCTTCAAGTAATTCAAAGATAATATTGTAAGTACGTATTTCAATACCTTCGCGTTCCGCTTCTTCTGAAACAGAAGACATTGTGTTAACGTTAAATGCAATTATAACCGCGTCACTTGCTTTGGCAAGCAAGAGGTCAGATTCATTAACGTCCCCTGCGGCGGAATGTATGATTTTAACTTGCACTTCGTCGTTAGTTAAACCTAAAATAGCATCTTTAATTGCTTCAATAGAACCTTGAACATCAGCCTTTAAAATAATGGCAAGTTCTTTAATCTTTTTACCGTCTGCACTCTTTAAATTAGTTAAAGAAACGTGTTTTTGATGTTCAATATGTTCCGCTTTATGTGCGAGTTTTCGCTTTTCGGAAATATGTTTGGCTTCCTTATCGCTTTCGGCTACATATAAAGTTTCGCCAACAACAGGCGGTTCGCCGTTAATACCTAAAACTTCAGCCGGAACACTTGGCCCTGCACTTTGCATACGGTGACCGTGTTCATCAATCAAGGCACGCACCCTACCGTAAGTAGTACCGACAATAAACGGATCTCCCACTTTTAAAGTACCTTTTTGTACTAATACTGTGGCGACAACACCTCTTTTATTATCGCGTTTACTTTCCAAAATTACACCTACTGCTTTGCGTTTTGGGTTTGCCTTAAGTTCCATCATTTCCGCTTGTATTGAAACCATTTCAAGTAGTTTATCAATATTGATACGTTTTTTAGCGGAAATTTCAACAAAAATTGTGTTACCTTGCCACTCTTCCGGTACTAAACCGCGTCCGGCAAGGTCTTGTTTGACTCTGTCAGGGTTTGCACCAGGAAGGTCAATTTTATTTACCGCTACAATTATAGGTGCTTTTGCACTTTGTGCGTGGTTAATAGCCTCAATAGTTTGTGGCATAATACCGTCAGTGGCGGAAACAACTAAGATAACAATATCGGTTGCTTGGGCACCCCTTGCACGCATGGCTGTAAAAGCCTCATGGCCCGGGGTATCCAAGAAAGAAATATAACCGCGTGAAGTTTTAACCCTGTATGCACCGATATGCTGTGTAATTGCACCGAATTCGCCTGCAACGACATTTGAGTGGCGGATAGCATCAAGCAAACTGGTCTTACCGTGGTCAACGTGGCCCATGATTGTTACAACAGGAGCGCGGGGGGCAAGGTCTGCCGGGTTATCTTCTTCCTGTGCGGCAATTTCTTCTTCGGCAAATTCCTGGGTTATTTCTGCTTTAAAACCGCACTCGGCCAAGACAAGTTCCATCATGTCGGGTTCAAGTTTTTGGTTAATGGTAGCAAAAATGCCCATACCCATAAGTTTTTTGATAAAGTCATTAATTTTAAAGTCCATCTTTTCGGCAAGTTCTTTGATTGTCGGTTGGCCTAAAATTTTGATGACTTTTTCCTTTTGTTTATCTTCCGTAACAGGTGCTTTTTGTTGTTCTTTCTGAACAGGTTTTTGCACCGGTTTCGGCTCCGGTTTTACTTCTTGCTTAGGTTCCGGTTTAACTTCGGGTTTAACCTCTTTAACATCGGGCTTAAACTCAGTTTTGACTTCAGGTTTAGCCTCTTGTTTAAAAGTTTCAACTTCGGCATTTGTTACAGTTTTTTGCTTTAATTCCTTTTCCGTAGAAACTTTTTTTACCGCAGTTTTTTTGGCTGCCGGTTTTTTCGCCGCAGTTTTTTTAACTGTTGTTTTTTTAGTGGTTGTCTTTTTAGCCGTCGTTTTTTTAGCGGTTGTTTTTGTTTTCTTTTCCACGTCTTTATTTTGATTCTTCGCTGCTGTCATTTTCTGCCTCCTCGCTCGACTGCTGGGAAGCATCTTCATGTTCGGCTAAATATTTTTTTGCGCCTTCAATAATCTTTTCAGCAGTCTTTTCACCAACGCCTTGTACGGTGGCTAAATGTTCAACGCCTACGGAAGCAAGTTTTTCAACGGTGGTGAAACCGGCTTTAATTAAAACTTCCGCAAGTTTCGGGCCAATGCCTTCAACTTCACTCAAAACATCTTGTTTAAGTTGTGTTTCTTCCTGGCCTTTCTGTTTTTGTTGGGACTCGCTCTTTACATCAATATCCCATCCGCAAACGCGGCTTGCAAGGCGGATATTTTGCCAATCTTTACCGATAGCGATTGCAAGTTGGTCATCCGGAACAATGGCAATAGCCTTTTTCTTTTCGGCATCTTTAATTTTAACTGATAATACTTTTGCAGGGGACAGCGCATTAATAATTGTGCTTGAAATATCATCACTGAAGTTTATTAAATCAATCTTTTCACCTGAAAGTTCATTTGTTACGGCACGGATTCTTATACCCCTCATACCTACACATGTGCCGATAGGGTCAATTTTGCTGTCATTGCTTTTGACAACGACTTTTGCTCTTACACCGGGATCCCTGTAAATACCTTTAATTTCAATAATACCTTCACCGAGTTCAGGTATTTCCACTTCCATTAAACTTTGCAATAGTTCAGGTGCGGTTCTTGAAAGGATAATGTATGGCCCTCTTTGTGCTTTATCCAAGCGGTATGCAGCAGATTTATAGCGCCCTAAGGCCGGATCTGCTTTTGTGTCCATATCAACAAAATCTGTTTGGGTTAAAACACGCATAATTATTGCTTTAACACGTGCGCCGTGGCTATAGCGTTCTTTCCTGATTTGTTCGGAGTACGGCAATAAGGCCTCCGCTTTACCAAGATCAACAACAATATCTTTGTCTGAAAATCTTCTTACCAATCCGGTAACTACTTCGCCCTCACGCGGTTTATATTCTTTATATAAATTATCGCGTTCAATGCCGCGTACTTTTTGAATTAAAACCTGTTTTGCAATTTGGGCTGCGATTCTTGAAAATTCCTCAACATTTAATTCAATAACGAGTTCTTCGCCGACTTTGATTTTGGGGTTTTCTTTTTTAGCATCTTCTAAGGAAATTTCAATTTCCGGGTTTGAGACTTCTTCTGCAACGACTAAAGTTTGATATGCTTCAATAGTACCTGTTTCCGGGTCAATTTTTGCGGTAAGTAAAGCGGTTCTTCCAAAATGTTTGCGAAGAGCGGAAATTAATGCATCTTCAATAGTTTTGATTGTATCAGCGCGGCTGATATTTTTTTCCCTCTCTAAACTTTCAAGGGCCATCATTAAATCTTTATTTTCCATTTTTTTAATTCTCCTTTATTTTAGAACTCTGTTACAGGGTCCAAATTTGCTTTTTTTACATCGCTGTATGCGAAGGTAAATTTATTTGTGCCGTCATCCAGCACGAAATTGTTATCATTTGCGCTTTCAATTAAACCGGTAAAACGGCCGCGTTTTTCAAGAGGTGTTTTAAGGTAAATGCAGGCGCGTTCGCCTACAAATCTTTTAAAATGTTCCGGTTTTTTAAGCACGCGTTTAATACCAGGGGATGAAACTTCCAAAATGTACGCGCCGTCAACTAAATCTTCCATAGTTAAAACGGAGTCAATTTTCTTTGTTAAAAGTTCACAGTCATTTAAACTTATTCCGCCTTCTTTATCAACGAAGAACTGCAAAAGTTCTTTACTGCCTTGGTGTTGGATAATAAGGTCAATAAGTTCATAACCGTCTTGAAGAAGTGCTTTATAAATAGTTTCTTCAATTATATTTTTGCTTTGCATAAAACCTCCTAAATCTAGCAAAAAAGCGGCTTTAAAAGCCGCTTTGCATGATGTGTTGATAATTTATTTTAACATATTAATAGCATAAGGTCAAATAAAAGAATATAACCAAATAAAAACCCCCACTTTGTAAAATTTACAATTTGTGGGGGTAAATATTATTTATTTGGCAGTTTTTTTACTGCTGGATTGTACCGTTTGTTTTTGTTTTTCAGATTTTACTGAATCAACAGGTTTAGATGGCTTGACAATAGGAGCAGTTGGTTTTTTAAATGTAATTTTCTTGTGATGACCAGCATTGCTGAAATTTCCACCATTGTTACCACTACCGCCGTTTGAGCCACCTGTGCCAGCATTTGTGCCACCGTTTTGTCCAACACTGAGACATGAGGGGTTATCTCTAGGGTCAGGGCTGGGATGAGGGAGGTTATTGCAACTATTATAGCATGTTTGGCTAGGGTCACTCATCGCACAGTTAAGTTTGCATACACATTTT
>CAMUXX010000050.1 GCA_947164805.1 uncultured Elusimicrobia bacterium
AAGCAAGTGCATAACCTCATGCATGAAGATGCCATGCAAATTTACACGGTTCATCCCACCGGTTTATGGGCCATGAATAAAAAAGTAAAAGGATTTGTAGATAATCCGGTATATATGGGTATCTATTTTTACCCCATGTATAAGTAGATCCTCCGCTATCTTGCGGGAACCTGTATAATTTGCTACAATGAACTTGCGGGGTAGAGAAGCCTGGTATCTCGCAAGGCCCATAACCTTGAGATCACTGGTTCAAATCCAGTCCCCGCAACAAAGCCCACTCACCAGAGTGGGTTTTGTTGTTTGGGGAAGAAAATAATATATTATAAATTTACGAAAATATTTAGGAAATATTTTATAATCTACAATTAAGCTAAAAATATTTTGCCAAAAATTTGGAAATCTCTTCTAAATATTTAGGCCCGGCAATTTCATGGCAACGGGTATGCCCGGCCCCTTCAACAAGCCAAAGTTCCTTTGTATGTTTTATAGCATCAAAAACGTGCAAAGCCCTTTTATAAGAAACCAAATGATCATTTTTGCCATGTATTTGCAAAACAGGGCAATCAATTAACGGTGCTGAAGTTTTAGGGGACAAATCTTCAAGCCCGGTTCTAAACTTTAATCTTTTAATACGCAGAAATATATAAACAGCAGGATAATAAGGCAAAGTATGATGATTCCAAGCCCATTTGCGCACTACTCTTTTATAAGAATAGAAACAGGCTTCTAAAATTATTGCTTTGATAGTTTTATCAACAGCTGCCACATAAGCCGCAACGGAAGCACCGAGACTAATGCCATATAAAGCTATTTCCTTACATTGTCCCGGTTTGTTTTTACGTAAATATTCCAAAGCGGCCTGTGCATCAAGATATTCCCTTAAACCTTGGGCACTTTTGCCTAAACTTTCCCCCATACCGCGGAAATCAAAATAAAACAAATTATACTTTTTGGCTAAATTTATTGTTTGAGGGAGAATTTGGCTTTTATCCATCTCAAAACCATGCATCAGAATAAGAGTTTTATCAGAATCTTTGCAAGGCACAAACCAACCTTTTAAGGTTATACCGTCTTTGTTTTGGAAAATTATATTTTCAGCCTCAAAGCCAAGGTCTTTAGGGAAGATTTTTAAAGGCGGCTGCTGCCAGTTTAGCGCCGTATAAAGTTTAATACAAAATGCACCTATAAGCAGAGCAAATAAAATAATAATTACCGTCATAATTAAATTATACAAAAATAAAAACTATACAATAGTATTTCTAATTGGAATTATATAGGCAGTAATTACGGCGGGCTCATCAGGCCGATATCAGTACCGGCTGCAAAAGGGGTTTTGATATATTTTTTTACTTCATCATATATACCCCAATCTTCTTTATAATTCTTAATGCTTTTATAAATTTCTAAAGCCTTTGAGCGTTGCCCTAAAGCATCATAACTTTGGGCAAGACGAAAAATATTCCAAAGTTGCCAACGGCTCATTTCTTGGTGTTTTGTGGCTTCAATGCTTTGCTCTAAAACTTTTATTGCGTCTTGATATTTACCCTCTTGCATATCTGCACTTGCAAGGGCGGTATAAGAACGGGCAATATAAATTTCTTTATAAAAAGGCTCTTTCCCGATTTTTGCCAAAAAATCTTTTGCACTTTGACGGACATCTTCATAATTCTTATTTTGATACGCTGCAATTATTGCTACAAATCTAAATAGCGGGTTTTGAGGATATTTGGTAATAATTTCCTTAATATATTGTTCTGCTAAGGCTGGGTTATAATAAGTTTTGCTTTGAATTGCAATCTCCACAAGCAAAAGTTTTGCGGTATTTGCCGAATATCTGCCTTTATCTTTAATTAAATTAAGATACTCTATACCTTTTTGTGCATCACCGCTTATTACAAGTTTTGCAAGCACGCGTACAACAGAAGGCAAAGTACCTGCATAGTATTCATAAATAGCCTGGCCGAGATAAGCATCATACATCTTAGAATCAAGTTCCACCGCCTTATTCATATATTTTAAACCCTTTCTGCCGGTGAAATAAGCGCGCACATAATTTCTGTTTGCAAGCAAAAAGCGTGCTTTAACACCGTAAATGCCGCCAAGAGCAAGATAGGCTTGTGCTTGATCACCATTTTGTTTTAACCAAGTTTCAATACCGGATATTGAGGAATTTATTATATTTTCAAAAACTTTTGCCTGCTCAATATTACTCTTTTCAAATTCATATTCATAACGCGCCCACTCAATCATTACTTTACCGAAAAGCCCAAGCGGATAATTAGGATGTTCTTTAAGTAAAGCGGTAAGTTCTGCCCTTGCAGTATGTAAATCAAGGTTATAAATGGCATCAACCCCCTTATCGGCATGAGATAAAATAACAGGATCTATTTTATCCCATGCAAACAAATTTAGGCTTAACAGAGTAAGAAAAAGGAAGACAAAGAATTTATTTTTTCTCAATTTTTTCACTTCCGAAGTACGGTCTTAAAGCTTGAGGAATTGTGACGGAACCATCCTCATTTTGGTAATTTTCAAGTATTGCTGCAAAAGTGCGCCCGACAGCTACCCCGCTACCGTTTAAGGTGTGAACATAAGCAGTACCTTTTTGGCCTTCTTTTTTGTAGCGCAAATTCATACGGCGTGCCTGGAAATCCAAACAATTTGAGCAACTTGAAATCTCCCTAAAACAATTTTGTGACGGAAACCAAACTTCCAAATCATAAGTTTTTGCTGAACTAAAACCCATATCACCGCTTGAAAGTAAAACACGGCGGTACGGTAAACCGAGTGTCTTTAAAACAAGCTCGGCTTCCTGCGTCATCTTTTCCAAAACATCCATACTTTCTTCGGGTTTTGCAAGCCAAACAAGTTCAACTTTGTTAAATTGGTGATTTCTGATTAAACCACGTGTGTCTTTGCCGTAAGAGCCGGCCTCTTTCCTAAAACAAGGTGTATAGGCACAAAAAGCTTTTGGTAAATCCGTATCTTTTAAAACTTGCCCGCGGTACATATTTGTTAAAGGTATTTCTGCAGTAGAGATTAGATATTGATCTTCCTCTCCTTCAATATGGTACATATCTTCTTTAAATTTCGGCAATTGGCCTGTACCGTACAAAACCTCCGCATTAACTATGGCTGGCGGCATAAATTCGGTATAGCCGTTTTTGGTGTGAAGGTCAATCATAAAATTGATTAAACTGCGCTCCAAGCGGCTGCCTTGCCCGCAAAGTAAAGCAAAGCGGCTGCCGGAAAGTTTTGAAGCGGTTTCAAAATCTAAGATACCTAAATTTTCACCTATTTCATGGTGATCTTTAACTTTAAAATTAAATTCGGGTATGGGCAAAGTATTTTCTTTAACTACCACATTTGATTTTTCGTCAACACCAACGGGTACGCTTGTGTCCGGCAAATTGGGAATAGTTAACATAATTTCCTCGATTTGCACTTTAAGATTATTTGTTTTTTCTTCAAGCACCTGCATGCTTTCTTTTAAAGCATTAGCCTCTTTTAATGCGGCGGCAGCGGCTTCCGGGCCTTCTTTTGCACGTATCATGCCGATTTTTTTGGAAATCTCATTCCTTTTTGATCTTTCATTTTCAAGTTCCTGCAAAGCTTTTTTATATTCGCTTTGTAAGTCAAAAACTTTTTGTGCGCTTTGGGCAAGTTTTGTATTCCTTGAAGTTAAACGTTTTTTTGTTTCTTCAAAATTATCGGTTATAAATTTAATATCTATCATAATTCCTCTTTATTCTGCTGCTATATCTTTGACTGAGTAAGGCGCCGGGAAATATTTTTTTACCGGGTTTGCTTGTTGCTTTGATTCCCTTAAAACAAAAGCTTGCATTGCTCGCGTATTAACTTGCACACCCTGCCTTTGTTTTAAAACAAAAACCAAAGCTAAAACTATGCAAATACACACAATACTCAAAACAAAATAATTTGAATTTTCCACTTCTATATTAGGGGGATTTGTCATAGGGATTTCCTTTGCGATTTCCTTACTTGTTTATCAAAACTTTTTATTATGCCTTTTGCGCTTGAATCTAAAGCGTCAAGTCCGCTTATACCTTCTTGGGTATCATCACCTACCCATATAACTTCGGCTGTATTTACATCAAGCATTTTGGCTACCACTCCAACTTGGGCATAAATAGTGTATTCTGTAGGGGAAACTTCTTTATTTTGTCTGTAATCTTGCCCGCCATAAGTTTGTTTTACTTTTACGGCCCCGTCTTTACCTTTTGTTATATGTGTATTATAAACCGGTGTGGAAGATGTATTTCTTGTTACTCTGTAAAGCATGGTTTTTTGTTCAGGCAGATATGAAGTTATTTCACCCACAAGCAAAACATCAACACCTAAGATTTTACCTATTTGACGTGTAACATTAGGGGATAGATAATTTTCCGTTAAATCATGTTCTTCTAAAATTTGTTCAAGTTGTGCACGTTCAACTACCGTATAGCCATATTTAATGAGGTATTTCGTAAATAAATTTTCTGCGCCGGAAAATGTCGGCGTCGGGGAAGTAAAAGGCAAAACACCTATGCGCTTCATATTGTTAAAGTTATATGTTTTGCTTATATAAGACTTGGGGGCACAGGATATTAAGCAAAATATCAAGGCCGATATTATAAACTTTCTCATATATACATTATATAAATTTTAAGGCTTTCATAATTGCTATAATATAATTATGAAAAAATACAGTATTTATCTTTGGGTGGCAACGGCCCTGATTTTTACCTGTTTTATAGGTATTATGTCCTATTGGTATCCTGTTACTTTGGATGAGTTTTTTAGATGGCAAGAGCCTTTTACTTGGGGGATAATCAAAGCTGCTTTTAAAGAAGCTTATTTTATAGTAGTTCCACGTATAAGCGTATTTTTTGCAATACCTATTTTCGGTTTGGGTAAATGGTCCTTTATTTTATTAAACCCACTAGTTCAACTGTTAAATTGCCTATCTATTTTCTATATTTTGTTTGTGCGATTTCCAAATATAAAAGATTTAAGAGATATGCCTTATTTCCTTATAATTGTATTTATGAGCATATTTTTTGTTTGTGTGCCTTCACAAGTTATGTTTTGGTTAAGCGGTGCCGTAAATTATACTTGGACAATTCTGCCTTTCCTCATTATATTATGTGTTTTAAGGCAAGTTCAAACAAATAAAATTACCTTTAAAGATAGTTTAACTTTCAAAATCTGTTTATTTATACTCGGTTTCCTGACAGGTATGAGTAATGAATGTTTGGCGCCGGTTGCCTTAGGTTCGGCAATATGCTTTGCTTTATTTTACGAATATAAAAAAATCAAAATACCGCGCGCTTTAAGTTTTTTGATTTTCGGTTTAACAATAGGTTGTTTGGTTTTTTTCTCAGCCCCGGCACATTACAGTAAAATGACATTGAATTTCCTTTCCAGTAATTCGGCCCCGTCTTTAGGCCAAAAATTATTTTTTCACATACACCATTTAAACGAGTTTTTTAAGGCACAGTTTTTTCTTTTCTTTCCGATCTTGATATTTATAATTATAGCTTTCCTAGATAAAGATAAAAAAGATATTGAAAGGAAAGATTTATGGAATTCCTTTTTTATGTTAACACTTTCCTTCATGATGTCAGCCATTTTGTTTGCTGCGCCGCGTGTACCGATTAGGGCTTATTATCCGGCTTCTGTTTTGATTGTAATAGCATTTTTATTTTTGGTCAAATATTATATATACGCTTATAAATTTGATTTTTCCAAATTGCTTTGCTATATAATTGTGACGGCAGGTTTATTCCTCTCCCCCCGTTTTATTTTGCCGCACTATTCTTTACATGTACAAGATGAAATACACGCCTATTTTGAAGCTTTACCTAAACCTATTACCGTTCCCTTTGTAGTGCTTAAAGGCCCAACGGTAAATTTAAGCATTGGTTTAACAGATCCGGCAAGAAGTGTAGAAATAAAAGAAGGGATGTATTATACTGAAGCATCCCCTTTAACAAATTGGTAAAATATAATTATGAACACATTAGCAGATAAAATTAAAAAAATAAAAGCAATTATTACGGATGTTGACGGTGTCTTAACAGATGCATCAATGAATTTTTTTAGCACACCGGCGGGCAAAATCGCTGAAGTTAAAAAATTTTGTGCTTATGACGGCATAGGTTTCATTTTACTGCGCGATTTTGGTTTTAAAACCGGTATTATTACCGGCGGTAATGCCCCCGCTACGGAGCATAGGGCAAGCACACTTGGTTTAGATTTCCTCTATTATAATTATTTAGATAAATTGCCCGCTTTAAAAGATTTAATGGCGCGCTGTAATTTGAAAGCAGAAGAAATTGCCTATATCGGGGATGATCTTATTGATATCCCTGCTTTAAAATATGTCGGCCTTGCTTGTGCGGTAAATAATGCCGTGCCTGAAGTTAAAAGCGAAGCTGATTATATTACCCAAGTTGACGGCGGCAAAGGTGCTTTCAGGGAAGTTGCCGAACTTATTTTAAAAATGCAGGGTTTTTGGCCCGAATCTTTAAAGAAAGCGGAAGAAGGCACCATCGGCAGCAGCCCCAGACGGCCTTTGGTTGTTATAGATTTCAAAAAACAAAACCAAAAATAGAATATAGCAAACTACCGCAGGCACAAACCCACGGCAGTTTACAATATTTTAACCCCCCATAAGTTGTGGCTTATGGGGGTTATTATATTTAATAATTATTCTTTAAGTATTAGTATTACTTTTGAAATGATTTTAAACCTTTGCCGGTGGGGTTGGCGCTTTTAGTTTTTGTCTTGCCTTCCCTTCGCATCTCGGCGCGTTGCTTTAATTGGTTTGCC
>CAMUXX010000051.1 GCA_947164805.1 uncultured Elusimicrobia bacterium
GGGTTATCGTATCAACGGCTGTTTCGGCAAGCCACATGCCTTCGGGTTTGCGGTTGAAACGTTTTTCAAAATCCGCGATACCCCAAATTATTTGTGTTTCTTTATCTTTGTCATTTGCAAGCGGTAAAATTATATGATTGTAAACTTGTGCGATAGCACTCCCGTGCCCGCCGAAAAGTTTTTGGCTTTCTTTATCTGCTTCCAAAAGGGCTTTGTAGGTTTGTGTGTCGTATTTTTCCAACCAAGAAAGCAAAGTCGGGCCGAAGTTAAAACTTATTTTACTGTAATTATTAACTATATCAACAATTTGTTTTTGCGGGTTTAAAATACGCGCAAAAGCATTAGCGCGGTAACATTCTGCGCTGATACGCTCATTCCAATTTTTATGGGGGCGTGCGGTTTCCTGAATTTCAATTTCGTCTAACCAAGGATTTTCGCGAGGGGGCTGGTAGAAATGCCCATGTATGCATAAGTATCTTTCCATATTAATATGCTACAATATGTTTAAGGTTTACGCAAGTAAAATTTAGTTGGAGGTTTTATGAAAAAGTATTATATCTTAGATACTAATGTGCTTTTACACGACCCAAATGCCATTAAGCATTTTGGCGATAATGAGGTTATTATCCCTATGGTCGTTATTGAGGAACTTGATAATTTTAAAACATCTTCCGATGAACGTGGTAAAAATGCCCGTTTAATTGCCAGGGAACTTGATGCTTTACGCCAAAAAGGGAAACTAGGTAAAGGTGTTAAACTGGATAACGGCGGTGTGCTTAAAGTGGAATTCCCTTTAGAAAACAAATTGCCTTCCCAAATTTCTTTTGATAAAGCGGATAATGAAATTTTGAATGTCGCTTACTGTTATTTTAGGGAGCAGAAAAATAAAACCGCAAAAAAACCTGTCATTATTGTTTCAAAAGATACAAACCTTCGTATAAAAGCGGAAGCTATTGGCGTGGATGCACAAGATTATAACGCAGATAAAATCAAATATGATGAACTGTATATCGGTTCTGAAGAAGTGGAAGTTCCTTCAAGCAAGATTGACGAGTTTTATGCAAAAAAAGAACTTGCTTTACAAGGTACTTATTATCCAAATGAGTTTTTGATTTTAAAAAGTGATGACGGTTCCAAAAAATCAGCAGTCGGGCGTGTTACACTTGACGGTAAATTTTTGAAACCTCTTTCAAATCAAGAGCCTGTTGCTTGGGGTATAAAGCCTTTAAATAAAGAACAACGTTTTGCTATGGAACTTTTGCTTGATGACAGAATTGATTTGGTAACCCTTGTCGGTTCTGCCGGTACAGGTAAAACTTTAATAACTTTGGCAACCGGCCTTAAAAGGACTTTTGATGATGAAAATTACAGAAGGCTCCTTGTTTGCAGACCTATAGTCCCTGTTGGCCGCGACCTTGGCTTTTTGCCAGGTACTATGGAAGAAAAACTTGATGCTTGGATGGGTGCAATTTATGATAATTTAAGTTTTCTTGCCGGTAAAAAGAATCCGGAAGAGGGGGAGGAAGAAGTCCGCTATTTAACCAGCAGCGGTAAACTTGAAATTGCTTCTGTATCCCATATCCGCGGGCGTACATTGCCGAAACAATATATGATTGTTGATGATGCTCAAAACCTTACACCGCATGAAATTAAAACCATTTTATCACGTGCAGGCGAAGGAACGAAAGTGGTTGTAACCGGTGATCCTTACCAAATTGATACACCTTATTTAGATACGGAATCAAACGGTTTAACCTACTTGGTAGAAAGGTTTAAAGGCCAAAAAAATTACGGTCATATAACATTTACCAAAACGGAAAGGAGTGCCTTGGCAGATTTGGCCGGGAAACTCCTATAAAACCGCTGAATTTTGCATAAATTTGGCTAAGTTATACACAATCTGTCCACAAATATTAACTTGTGGACAGATTTGTTTTTTACGACGATAAAAACATTTTTCGTAATCTTTGTCAAGCCCAATTTTTCCTCGTAATTTTACATTTTACCAAAAGTTATGCTACAATTTACTTACTTACAAAAGAAGCAGTGTTAATTTTCCCCTTTTTTGGGGGGATTAAACATCTTCCAACTTAAGAGAGAGGTCAAAATTATGCAAAACAATGAAATCTTACTCAAAGTAGTAAAACGTGATGGTACAACCCAATCTTTTGAAGCTAAAAAAATCACAAATGCAATTTTAAAAGCAGGCCAAAGCACAGGTGAATTTGATGCCGAAACTGCCAAAAAATTGACCATACGTGTTATTAATATAGTTCAACAGCTTTACTCCGAAATTACCCCCAGTGTTGAAAATATCCAGGATATTGTTGAAGATGTTTTACTGACCTCAAGTTTCCATAAAACAGCAAAAGCCTATATTTTATACAGGGACCAAAGGGCAAAAGTCAGGGAAATTTCCTCAAAATTCAATGTCGAACTCGTTGACCAATATTTGCAGCGCCTTGACTGGCAAGTCAATGAAAACAGCAATATGGGTTATTCTTTACAGGGTTTAAACAATTATGTATCTTCCGAAATCACAAAAATTTATTGGTTAAATAAAATTTACCCGGAAAAAGTAAAAAATATGCATATGTCCGGTGATTTCCATTTGCACGATTTGGGTTTGCTTGGCGCATATTGTGTGGGTTGGGATTTACAGGATTTGCTTATAAGCGGATTTAAAGGGGTTGTCGGTAAAGCAGAATCAAAACCGGCAAAGCATTTCAGGACTGCCTTGGGCCAAGTTGTAAACTTCTTTTATACTTTGCAGGGGGAAAGCGCCGGTGCGCAGGCATTTTCAAACTTTGATACTTTGCTTGCCCCGTTTATTGCTTATGATAAATTAACTTATGCCGAGGTCAAACAAGCTTTGCAAGAGTTTTTATTTAACGTAAACGTTCCTACAAGGGTTGGTTTCCAAACACCTTTTACAAACGTTACACTTGATTTAAATGTTCCTTCTTATTATAAGAATCAAGGGGTAATCATCGGGGGAAAGATTCAGGATAGGAAATACGGTGAATTCCAAAAAGAAATGGATATGTTCAATAAAGCTTTCTTGGAACTTATGCTTGACGGTGATGCAAAAGGCCGTGTATTTACTTTCCCGATACCTACCTATAATATTACCAAAGATTTTGACTGGGATAACCCGGCATACCAACCGCTTTGGGATATTACGGCAAAATACGGTATACCTTACTTTGCAAACTTTGTAAATTCCGACATGAACCCTGAAGATGCCCGCTCAATGTGCTGCCGTTTACGCATTGATAACAGGGAACTTAATAGGCGTGGCGGTGGTTTATTCGGTTCTGCACCTTTGACGGGTTCTATAGGTGTTGTAACCATTAATATGCCGCGGCTCGGTTATATTTCTTCTACCGAAGAAGAATTTTTTAAGAATTTAACTGATCGTATGGAGACAGCCAAACTCAGTTTAGAGATTAAGCGTAAAGTTATTGAACGCTTTACTGCTGCCAATTTGTATCCGTACATGAGTTTCTATTTAAGAAGTGTAAAACAACGTTTCAATGAGTATTGGAAGAACCACTTCTCAACAATCGGTATCGTCGGATTAAATGAATGTTGCCTTAACTTGTTTGGGGAAAATATCGGTACCGAAAAGGGGCGCGCATTTGGTGTAAAGGTTATGAACTTTATGCGCGCAAAACTTATAGAATTTCAAAAAGAAACGGGCAATAATTACAACTTAGAAGCAACACCTGCAGAAGGTACTTCTTACCGCCTTGCTAAACTTGACAGGGAAAAATACCCCGATATTATCGTTTCCGATAATGAGCAAGCCAATGCGGGCCGCCCGCCGTTTTATACAAACTCAAGCCAATTGCCGGTTAACTTTACCGACGATATTTTTGAGTTGTTAGATTTGCAAGATGAAATCCAGTCCAAATACACGGGCGGAACAGTCTTACATATTTTTATGGGTGAAAGGATCAAAGATACTGAAGCCCTTAAAAAATTCATTCGGAAAGTTTGCGAAGGATATCAACTTCCGTACTTTTCCATCACGCCGACATTCAGCGTATGCCCCAAATGTGGGTATATAGAAGGGGAACACTTTGAGTGTCCTAAATGTAAGGCGGAGAAAATTGAAGCTATAGATAAACAAATTGCACTCTTAGAAGAGCAATTATATAGCAAATAATTTTTTCTTGCTTTGTCAAGAAGAAAAAAGACCTATAAAAAATTGGGTCTTGCACAATGCAAAATAATTTGCAAAAATAATATAAAGAATGATTAGGAGGAAGGTTTATGACCGCACAAGAAAGAAAAAATATTGAAAATAAAATTACAGAACTTAAAGCAGCTAAAGAGAACACAAAAGGCACAAATTGCGAAGTGTACTCAAGGGTAGTTGGTTATTTAAGGCCTGTTCAAAATTGGAACAAAGGTAAAAAAGAAGAATTTGCAATGCGCAAAAACATTAAAATGGCCGGCGGCTGCAATTGCGGTTGTGAGTGTGCAAGCGACAAATAGTTTTTAGCAGTAGGCGGTTTTTGCAGTGAAAATAGGCGGGCTTCTTAAGTTTTCTATGATAGATTTTCCGGGTTATATCTCGGCAATAGTTTTTACACAAGGTTGTAATATCAGGTGTAAGTATTGCCATAACCCGGAACTTCTGCCTGTTTCCGCCTCTACATCTTACGATGAAGAAGAAATACTGTATTACTTAGAAAAACGCAAAAAATGCTTGGAAGGCCTAGTCATCACAGGCGGGGAACCAACCTTGCAAACTGATCTTAAGGACTTTATTATAAAAGTCAGGAATTTCGGATACAAAATCAAACTTGATACCAACGGTACAAATCCCCAAATGGTAAGGGAACTGATTAATGAACATTTAGTTGATTTTATTGCCATGGATATCAAAGCCCCTTTTGAAAAATATCATTTAGTATGCGGCCCTGTAGATACCGATAAAGTTAAAGAAACAATGTCTTTAATCATTAACAGCGGTATTTCTTACCAGTTTAGGACCACGTATTATAAAGAAGTTTTAAATGATGCTGATATTGACATTATCAAATCAATGTGTCCGGACATCAGCAAATTTAAACTTCAAGAATGTTTACCCGTTAACGAAATCAAACCAACTTTAAAATTGGAGCATGCGATTTAATGAAAAATATCGCAATAATCGGGGCCGGCCCTGCCGGATACCCTTGTGCCTTAAAGGCAGCTAAACTCGGCGCACAAGTTACTTTAATTGAAAGCAGCGAACTTGGCGGTGTGTGTTTAAATTGCGGTTGCATACCGTCTAAAGCATTGCTTGCCGGCGCACACCGTTTTAACCTTGTTAAAGAGTTAGAAAAATATTCTTCAAACCCTGTTTTGGGGGAGGAATATTATAAAACGCTATCTTTTGCAAAACTCCAGGAACAAAGAAAAGCAACAATTTTAAAACTCCGTTCGGGTATTTTGAAAATGCTTGAAGCGGCAAAAGTCAAAATTATTAAGGGCAGAGCAAAATTTACTTCCGCAAACACTTTAGAGGTGGGGGGGCAAAATTTAACTTTTGACGATATTGTTATTGCCACCGGTTCAAGGGCATTTTTGCCTAAACAGTTTGAAAATATTAAGGATAAAATTTACGATAATTCCACCATTTTTAATTTAGAAAAATTACCTTCAACCCTTGCGATTTTAGGCGGTGGTGTTATTGCTTGCGAATTTGCCTGTTTAATGCAGGCCCTTGGTGTACAGGTAACAATTATTGAAATGCAGGCAGATATCCTGCCTAAAGAAGAAGAAACAATACGCCGCACCTTAAAACAAATACTTTTAAAACGCGGCATTAAAATATTTACAGGTACTGCGGCAAAAGAAATTAAAATACAAGATAATCAAAAAACAATTTTACTTGATAACGGGCAGGAAATTATTTGTGAAGAAATTTTGGCCGCCCTTGGCCGCCGTGCAAATACCGAAGATTTAAATTTGAGTGCTGCCGGTATAAATTTACCTTTGCAGGTTAACCCTGAAACTTTGGAAATAAAACCGCATATTTATGCTGTTGGTGCTGTCAATAATTTATGCCAGCTTGCGCATGCTGCCACCGCGCAAGGGGAAGTTGTTGCTAATCGTATAATGGGGCAAAACTCACTTTATAATAACAGTTTAATACCTTCAGCCATATACACTTGGCCTGAGGCCGCAAATATCGGACTAAGCGTTGCGGAAGCCCGTGCAAAAGGCTTTGAAGCAGCAGTTAAAAAATCTTTCCTTTTGGCAAACGGCCGTGCTTTAGCGCAAGGCGACAGCGATGGTTTTGCACAACTTGTTGAAGACACAAAAACAGGTAAAATATTAGGCGCGCAAATAGTTGCACCTAATGCCGGGGAAATAATTCATATAGTTTTACTTGCCATCAAAGTAGGTTTGACCGTCAGTGATCTTGAAAATACTGTCTTTGCCCATCCCACCATATCTGAAATAATAAAAGAGGCCGCCCAAAAGAGCGGCCGTTAAAGCATTGTTTAAATAATTAATTACCAATCGTCAGAAGTAAAAGGATCGGTAAGTATATCTTCAGGGGTTATATTACACGGATTTCTCTTAGATGGAGTTGGATCATTTGGGTTGTAATAGTGTGGCCAACATTTATTATATTGGCCTGAGCCATAATTTGGAATACCACTATTAAGATTAGGTCCTTGAGTATCTGAACAATGACAAGTTTGACCATTATAGTAACCCGTTACTACGTTATCTTTTCTCGTATCATAACATTCGTATTTAGCTTTATCGTTACCGGGAGCTGAAGTAATAT
>CAMUXX010000052.1 GCA_947164805.1 uncultured Elusimicrobia bacterium
CCCATTTCATACGCAATTGCCGTATATTTAACTGTGTATAGTTTTGCATATTTCCTCCTATACACATTAATGCTTATAAAGCCCTAAAAGTCAAGTCATATTTTACTTTACATTTAATAAAATTCTATCATCGGTATATTTATGTGCATTATAATATTCTTTTGCCCATAAATCAAAGATATCAAAAAATATTAAACTGTCTTTAAGTGTGTGATGCCCCATAAATACAATTTGTACCCAATTGCGGGCTTTTAAATAGTCATTTCGGTAGTGAATACCTATATTGTGTTTTGCACAAAAATCACCTAAACTAAGTGACTGTCCCGCTTTATCAAATTTAAGGGTAAATATAAAATTCACACGGCTTTTTGGGTTGCCCACCAAACGTATATTATGCTTGTTAAAAAATGTTGTAAATTCCCGGCAAATATTAGCAGTTTCTTCAAAACGTTTGGGCAAAGATGTACGTTTTAATTCCTGATACAATGCAAAAAGTAAATTGTATGAAAATGTAAACGGTATTTTGTCTTTTAAATAATAATATCCAAGGTCCAAATATTTCGGTAATTGTTTTTGTACAATAGGAATATGATTGCTAAACACAAGGGCAATACCGTTTAATCCGGCTAAACCTTTGCCGCTTGAAGCGGCGGCTAAATATACGTCAGATAAATCCAAAGGCATATTTCCGATAGAACTCATGCAATCTAAACAAATTTTAGTATTTGTTTGCTTACAAATTTCAGCAAGTTTTGGCAGATTATTCAAAATTCCTGTGGAAGTTTCCAAGTGTACAAACCAAAGCCAAGCCGGTTTATTTGAAAGTATATATTCTTCTATTTCCGGGTAATTGAAATCAGCACCCCACGGGTATGCAAAATGTTTAAAAGAGAGATTAAATCTTGTGGCCTGGTCTACTAATCTTTCGCCAAATTCGCCGTTACTCAAAATAACACCTTTACCGTAAATAGTTGATAATTGTGCGGCAATCATTTCATTTGCTAATGTGCCGCTACCCATCATAAGTGCTACATGTTTAGCCTTTATAATTTCCGACAACATACTGCAAGTATCATGAAAAATTTGTTTAAATTCTTCACAGCGGTGCGACAAAGGAAATGCCGCTAAATCCGTTAAAGTTTGGGGATGTAATTTAACAGGCCCTGGTAAAAAGTTTAATTGTTCCATTTAGATGTCTCCTTAGGGGTTAATTTTAAAATCATGGGCTGATACCAAGCCCCTTCCTTGCCTACTAACTGCTAAAACGGTTTAAAGCCAAAAGAACGGTACATTTTTAGTTCCCTGGTAGTAGCGGATATCAGCAAGTAGTCAATATGATTTTTGATTACATATTTACAAATTGAATGAATAAGCCCTGCAAGCACTTTACCCTTCCTAAAGTCCGGGGCTATACTTAGCAAACGCACTTCGCATAAATGCTTATTAGGGTCTTCTATATATTGGTTTAAATTAGGTATTTTTTGATCTAAAGAAAAGGGCCTTTTATCATTTAATGCCACCATCCCAATTACGCGCGGCCCTTTTTTAGCTACGATATAAATATTCTTAGCGTGCATTTTATCAGTTAAAGAGTGTTTTGCATTAGCCTGATGTTGCGGTATTTCTTCCACAAATGTTTGATAATTTAATTTCGCAATTTGCTCAAATTCATCTTTGGTTTTTGCTACTTTAAATTTAACTTTTTTAGGTAAATGGCTGTACACTACTAAACAAATTGCCGCAGTAAACAAAACACTTGTTAACCACGAAAGATACAAACAAAACACTATCGGCGAACAACACATAGTTATAAATGCCGCTTTTTTATAATTTCTTTGAAATAGATAAAGGAATAAAAATAAAATTACAAGTATAACTATTGCCTGCCAAGGTAATAAATAAAGCCCTGCACCGATAAGGCAAGCAGCGCCTTTACCGCCGTTAAAATTAAGTTGTAAAGGGAAGATATGCCCACATACGCAACCGATAACCGTTATTCCCATCAATAAATCTGAAGGGTTAAATAAATTTTGCACAAGCCATAAAGCCGCAATCATTTTTAAACCGTCTAAAATACCGACGATTATTCCTGCTTTGATGCCGAAATTGCGGCCTATATTTGTTGCCCCGGCATTAGAACTGCCCAAAGCAAAAACATTTTCCCCTTTTATCCTTGCATAATAGTAAGCGAAATTAATGCAACCAAATAAATATCCGATAACTGCGGCAAATAAAATTTTAAGCAACATTGTTTAACCTCTTTACCCGAGCCTTCTGAGCTTGCATTTTTTTATGAGCATAAAGCATGGGCAACCATGATATTTTTCATAAACTAACATGCACGGGCAATTCCATTTTAAACCATACAAACACATGGCAACAATCACATAGAAAAAGTAAAAGAAAACAGGATGAACATAAAGCCCCAAAAGCCCAAATACCGCTATCATACCTGATTTGGAACGATAGGAAAATGCCGTCTTTTCCGGCACTAAACTATAACCTAAATAAAGAAGAACAAATACAAGTGCGCCGAGTACAGTCAATGTAATTTGATGTACCGCCGTAAAATAACACAATGCCAAGGCTAATATCAAACGCACAATAAAACTCCATCCGCCGGATATTGTAACGGTTAACATTTTTACATTGTTTTGGTAAAAAGCATAATCAGGATTTTTTTGAAGCAGCCAAGCCTCTTCCGCTTTTGCGCGGTAAACCATTAGTGGCAAAAACACAAGGCTTACAAGTAAAAATGTAATAGCGTTTGCCATAATCAAACTGCCGCCCCAGCACCAAAGTAAAAGTGAGGCATACATCGGATGCCTTGCTAAAGAATAAGCGCCGGTAGTTTGCAAGGGGTGCTTTTCCTTAATTTCTATACCGTCGGACCATAAACGCCCTATATTAAATTTTGCCAAAATATGCCAAACGGTTGCAAATATTACGCAAATAATACCTATAGTAAAGAAAAAGTAATAAGCGATTTGCGGTAAATGTACTTGCCCGAAAGAACCTATCCAAAAAGGGAAAAGTATTAATACTAAAATTAACATCTCCCGTGTGGAAAAGAAATGTTTGCGTTGTTTTTCAAGCGCCGGCTTGACTTCTCTATATTGATAAAATTTCCACACAACAGCTGCTAAAAGAACGACACCCGTTATATATAATGAGCCTATACCTATCAAAAAAAGCATAGGGTTTTGGGAGTTTTTACTTACTTGCAAAAGCCATGTTAACATGGGTACGCCTCCAAATAATTAAAATACAGACAGGAATAAATACCAAAGCCAAATATTGATATACGGTCAAATCAAACAAAACACGCGGTTCCACACGCCAAAATTCAATTACAAAACGCATACTTAAATAACTCAAAAGATAAATCGGAAACAATAAATCCGCCCTTTTAGTACATCGGTAAAATTGATATAAACAAATTGCCGTTATGAATTGAAAAATACTTTCTATAAGTTGTACCGGGAAAGTTAAAGTGCCGCCGCAACATCCGTTTAAATAACAACCGATTTTACCAAAACCGATAGCAACAGCCAAAGGAATTACAAAACGTCCGCCAAAACCTCCTTTATGCCCCGAACATATTTTGTATAAATTTATTGCCAAAAAAGCACCGAGCATACCACCCATAACACTTTTGCCCTGAATTATATAATTTGCAAAACCGTAAGACAGCCAAATAGGCACTTTAGCACCTAAAATGGCACCGACGAAAGCACAAACATAATAAGGCGTTTGTACCTGTTTCGGCGGTCGTGGCATAGTTAACTTACAAGCAACTAAAGCACCGGCTATTAAACCGATAGAAGAACAAATTGCATATGCTAACATAATTAATTGCCAATTGCCATTATACCTAAACAAGTAATAAACAAAAGGAAAGGTATTGCAATTATTACACCGAGTATAATTAAAACAATTTTACCTACCTTTTTCCATGTTGCAGTTTCTTCTTCCGGCTGATTTGTTACTTCACCGTTAGATATTATTTGCTGTAATTTTTGATATTCTTCTGAAGACTGATTATTTTTTTCTACCATTTTATTTCTCCTTTCAAAGTATTATGTATACAAAACGGAACGATTTTTCCGTTTCCGACGCTGACACCGGTGCAACACTTTTGCGCACGCTGCCAATCAAAGGTATCTGCATCCATAAAGTTTTTGACGATAATGCGCACGATTTTCATGTCTTTATGAGTTGAGCCCTTCCCTTGTGCAAATTCTTGTAATTTATCTAACATAAAATTGCTGCCCAAAACTTTACCTACAAAACATTTGCAAACATTTTTCTTCATATAATCTAAAATAGTTTTATCAAACGCTATACGGTTAGAAATTTGTGTTTTGCATTTTGAATAATCTACATAATCACCCAAAGAATAAACCTTCTTACCTTGGCAAAATAAGAAACCCAAACTTGTACAATTTTCATGTGAGCAAGGCAAAGGTATTAAATCTTTATATTTCATATATCCGCTGTTTGCGGCGGCAAGCAAAATATCTTCTTGTAATAGAGACGGTATTTTTGTCCCTGCAGCACTTCCCACTTTTGTTAAACGCTGGAAAGTTATACCGGAAATATGTTTTAACTCCGTAGATAATTTTAAAATAGCAGGTATTTCTTTTAAATTACCTTGATATACGGTAACGGCCAAACAAATTTTAATTCCGGCTTTATTCAAAAGGTCCAAAATTTTTTGTTTTTCTTTTAAAAGAGTTCTGCCGCGTAAAATTTTATAAACTTCGTCGTCAAAACCGTCAAACTGTAAATAAATTTCTACACGGTCTTTATGCTTTTTGATAAGTTCAAAAATATTATTATCTTCAAGAAATTTAAGACCGTTTGTATTAATTAAAATACGGCCTATATCTTCTTTCAAAGCCGTTTGTAAAATTTCTTTAAACTGTGGGTGCAATAAACATTCCCCGCCGCTGATTTGAAGAACATCTAAATGCCCTTTTTCCACGGTTAATAAAGTTTTTAAACGCGCTTTAAATTCATCTAACGAAATATGTTTAGGTGCTTTTTTACCGAAATAGCAGATAGGGCAAGACATATTACAAGCCTCTGTAACTTCAATAAGCCCGGTACAAATATGTTGGTTATGCTGTTCGCACCAACCACAATCTTGGCCGCAATTTCCGTTAAATTTTGTAACTGCTTTAAAAGGTTTACCTTCCACATCATAAGTTTTATCAAAAAAACGTTTTGCATCTTTTGCAATTTGCACGGTAAAGGAACCATGTTCCGGGCATTTCTTTTCCAGCCATACATTTGCACCGCGTTGTATTTTAACGGCGGGAACAGTTTCTAAACAAATCGGGCATAATGCTTGTGTTTCTTGTTTCATATTTACTCCTTAATTAACAGACTTTTCCAAATCCTCTAAAAATTGCAATATATACGGCAAATTACTACCTTCAAAATAAATTGAATTGTGTGTCGGTTCATCTAATACAACAATTTTCTTTTGTTCAGACGGTGAAAGTTTAAATAAATCTTGCGCGTGCTGCCATGAAATCAAACGGTCATTTTTACTTGTAATAATAAGTAATGGCTTTGTAAACTTCCCTACATATCTGTATGACGGATATTCATCGCGTATTACTTGTTTTGCAAATGGTACGGGTTTATCTCCTACTTCCCTTTCCAAAGAATAAAACGGGGCCGTTAAAATCAACCCGTCTGCCTGCCGCAAGGAAGTTAGCCCTGATGCAAATGCCGAACCAAACGAATATCCATATATAACAATTTTATGATATCCCTGTTCTTTCAAAAAATCAAAAGACTTTGCTGCATCTGCAAAAACTAAATCTTGCCGTATAGTTCCCGGGACTTCCGCAAAACTGCGGTATTCCATAGCAAGCACCCCATATCCGGCTTGAACTAAAACATCCAATTGCTCAACAAATGTGGCAATTTGCCCCGCATTTCCATGGAAGAAAAGCAGTGCTGGTTTTGTTTTGTCCCCTACTGCATACCATAGGCGAATAGGATTTCCGTCGTCAGACGTAAGCAAAATCTCTTGAAATTTTTCCGATCCTATTTCTTTAGGGGAAACATAGGTCCTATCCGGGAAAAACAATAAATGATTTTGCAGTAGGAACAAACCTCCTACATAGGCTAAGATTATAATACATATCCATAAAATTTTTTTAAGCCATTTTTTCATAACACTTAATTCATTGCCATTTCTTTAAGTTTAACATAATCTACTTTGCCGGTACCCATAAGAGGAATTTCTTCCACAATTTTTATAGTTTTGGGAACGGCAAGTTCGCTCAAACCTTTTGCCTTAAAATCTGCAATTAAAGCGGTTCTTTCTGCCGTCGGTTCAGTAGTAAAAAGCACTAATTGTTCACCCTTCTTTTCATCGGGGATATTTACTACCGCGTGCATTTTACCGGGCCATAAAGCATTTATTTCTGTTTCCACAGCAGTTAAGGAAATCATTTCACCCGCAATTTTGGCAAAGCGTTTTGCACGCCCTAAAATAAACACAAAACCGTCTTCATCAACACGCACAATATCGCCGGTGTCATACCAACCGTCTTGCGGCGGTTCAAGCACACCGGGGTTAGTATCGCGCAAATAACCTGCCATAACATTTGCACCTTTAACAAATAATCTTCCGCCTTCTTCCACGCTGGGGATTTGTTCCAATCTGTATTCAATACCCGGCAAGAAGCGGCCTACACTACCTCGTTTAAAATACATCGGCGTATCAACGGCCATAAC
>CAMUXX010000053.1 GCA_947164805.1 uncultured Elusimicrobia bacterium
TACTGTTTACCGCAAGACCATTATATATGTGAGCAATATAATTGGGGTGTAAATAAGCAATTGTGTAATAACATAAACGGTGCGTGGTCAAATATAAAAGGACATTGTTATAACAGTGAACAGGAAAGATGTTCGGCAAATGGTTCTAGTTGGCTTACTGTTACCGCTAATAATATCGGAAGTTTTTGTGGATATTACAGAGATAATGGTGTAGAGGTAGGAGAATTTGAAAAGTGTATATCTAATAATGGCTCTTGTAAATTCTCAACATTTACTGCTGGATCTGCGTGTGTTAGCCACTACCAAGCTTGTTGGTATGGTAATTTTTACCAAGGTGCAGAATGTACTGCGCAAGCAGGTTCTAGTTGTGAGTTCGGAAATTTTGATAACGGTGCAATATGTCGTGCTAATGGTCCTTCATCCTGTGAATATAGTACATTTACCAATGGGTCTATTTGCTATGCTAATGCAGCGCCTGGGTGTACTGGTTCTAAATATTATTCAGGATCCAAATGTGTTTCAAGTTCAAAAAATGGCTGTTGGGGTAATGGAACACAGTATTTTGATGACGCTTGTTGTGAGGGCAGTTATTGTAATGGGTCTACCCCTAAATGCGAATGCCCGATTAATCCGGCAACAGGTCGTCATAAAACAAGTTGTTAGTTAGTTTAGTAAATACAAAAAACACCCGCGGAATTAAAATTTAACCGCGGGTGTTTTCTATTATAAATATTCTATTTTACACCGTGCATCCAGCGTTTAATAGGTTTAACTAAAACTAATAAAATCAAAGATGCAACTATCGGTGTAATCACCGGCCAGGTAAAGAATTGCGTTAAATTATCTTTGTCTAAGAAGCCGGAATATTTACCTGCAAGCCAACCTGCGGCGGAGTTTGCCAAAAACCAAATACCCATAAATAAAGAAATAAATTTTACCGGCGAAAGTTTTGTTACCATGGAAAGCCCTACAGGTGATAAACAAAGTTCACCCATCGTAAACATAAAATATGCGCCGATTATCCAAAGCATGCCAAATTTATCTTTGCATACTATTGATGCCGTTAAAAGCAAAGCATAACCTAGTGCAATTAACCAAAATGCAAGCACAAATTTTGCCGGGATGCTTAAATCTTTATTTTTCTTACCGAGCGTTACCCAAAGTTTTGAAAATACCGGCGCAAACAACATAATAAATAATGGGTTTACAGATTGGAACCACGCTGTCGGTATTTCAAAAGTTTTGCCGAAGATGTGGATAATTCTATCAACATTATGTTCTGCAATTAAGTTAAGCGCCGCGCCCTTTTGTTCAAAAATCGCCCAAAAGAAAACGGAGAAAAATGCCATTATAAAAATAACTGCAATTCTTTGTTTTTCTTCTTTGGTTAGAGGCTTGTTTTCTGTTTTAACTTTTTCTTTTTTCTCATAATGCTTTGGGGAAAGGCCTTTGCCTTGTAAAAATTTATTTTGCCCCCAAAGGAAAGTTATTAAACCAATACACATACCTATTGCCGCTGAACCGAAGCCCCAACCCCAACCAAAATTATGTGCAAGCGTTCCGGCAATTAAACCTGCCAAAAAAGAACCTAAATTGATACCCATATAGAAGATGGTAAAACCGCTGTCACGGCGGGGGTCGTTTTTCTCATATAAATCGCCAACGATGCTTGAAATATTAGGTTTAAAAAACCCGTTACCTATAACGATAAAAGCCATAGCCCAAAATACCCAAGTCATACTTCCGCGGCCCATGCAAAGTTGCCCAAACGCGATACAAATTGCACCGATAATTATTGCCGCGCGTTTACCGATCCATTTATCGGCAATATATCCTCCAAAAAGAGGGGATAAGAAAATCAAACTCATCAAGGTTCCAAAGTGCCCACTCGCTTCTTTAGTACTAAGTAATAATTCTTTTGTTAAGTACAAAATAAACAAAGCTTTTAAAGAATAAAAGCTGAATCTTTCCCACATTTCCGTTGCAAATAGCAGATATAAACCTGCCGGTTGCTTTTGTTTGGCAGTAACTTCTGTCATAAAACCTCCAAAATTAACATCACTTTTTTATTTTATCATAAAGTTTATAAACAGAACAAGCAGTACACTAAATAATTTCATATAATGTATATATATGAAAAAACTTTTAACATACACAATTTTTATACTTTTAACACCTTGTATTTTTGCACAAATACTAGGTGGAAGCTCTACCCAAATTCCGTTAAATACAGGTAATTTTGGCAAAAATTCAGTTGACTTTACATCCGGCAATTATGTAGATCCGGAAGAAGAAATTACCGGAGATGATGCACAAACTCAAACATTTTCCGAAGAAGGCCCTTGGCTTATCTGCGAACTTAAAACCGAAGGTCTTGTCAATATAAATAAGAAAACTGTTTTAAAAAATATTTCAGCCAAAACCAATACTTTTTATGCTTTGACTTCTATTCAAGAAGATAAAAATAATTTAATTACACTCGGCAATTTTGAGAATGTGGAAATTGATATTAGCCCCCTTCCCAAAAAAGCAAAAAATAAAGCAGACAAAAAAGATAAAGAGCTTTACCCTTGCCATGCTTTAACGGTTATCTTGGAAGAAAAACCTATTTTGGAAAAGTTTTATTATGAAGGCCGTAAAGAAATTTCTAAAAGTTCCATACAAAAAGCAATGATGTCAAAAATAAAAGATCCTTTCAGTGAATCTAAACTTTTTGCTGATATGGACAAAATTAAAGCCTTGTATACAGAAAAAGGTTTCTTAAATGCACAAATATCTTACACTTTTGAAATTGATAAAGCAAAAAATATTGCCCTTGTCACACTTAAAATTAATGAAGGCAAAAAAACGCGTGTTAAAGAAGTAAATGTTGAAGGTTTAAACAAAATTCCCGTTAAGAAATTTATTAAAAAGTTAAAAAATCGCCCGGGTAAAATCTATAAAGTCCAAAATATGCCGGTTGATAATTATAATGCCACGAATTTTGCCAGGAACGAAGGTTATTATGATTTTAAAATTGAAAATTATGTCCCTGTTTTTAGTGATGATTCCAGTGAAGTTACCTTAAATTATACCGTTCATGAAGGTGTAAAGGCACGCTTTGGGGAAACAACAATTAACGGAAATACTGTTTTAACCGAAAAGGAAATTGATAAAAGCATTTATTATGTAAAAGGCAAACTATATAACCAACAACAATTTGACGGTACAGTTCGCGCCTTACAGGAACAATATGCAAATAAAGGCTATCTTAGGGCTGAAGTTGTTCCTCAGAAAAACTTAGATGAAACAAATAATACCTTAAATGTTAATTTCCAAGTACAGCAAAACAATATCGTTTACGTTGATCATATTGATATAACCGGTGCGGGCGATACACCAAAATATGTTTTTGCCCGTGAAGTTCCTTTTAAAGAAGGTTCAATTTTCAATTATTCCAAAGTTCAGCGCGGGCAAAATAAACTTATGAACCTTGGCTTTTTAAATGACGCACAAATTGATATTACTCCGACAAATGATATAAATAAAGTGGACGTCGGTTATAATATTGTTGAAGGTCGCCCCGGCATGTTTACTGCCGGTGTTGCAATGTCTTCTCTTGATGGTTTATATGGGGATATTTCTATTAGCCACTTAAATTTATTCCATCGCGCTCAACATTTAACAGCCCGTGCAATGTTCGGTAAACGTGTTTTAGATTATACCGTAAGTTGGTTTACCCCTTGGGTTTATGATCGCCCTGTTGGGTTTGGTATTGATGCCTTTGATACAAGAAGATACCGCCCTTATATGGATACTTATTCCGCCTATACGGAAAAGAGAAGGGGTTTCCGTTTAAATGTTAATCCGCGTTTTAATGATGATATTTATGGTTTAAACTTCTCTTATTCTTTGGAAGGTATTAAAATTTATGATATTGACCAAATGTATAGAGATCAAGAAGATAACGGCCTTGTGGAAGGCAAAACGACACAATCAACCTTCGGCATCACTTTGGCTAGGGATACCCGTGATAGTATTTTTGATCCTACCGAAGGTTCCAAAAATTCTATTAATTTAGAATTAACCGGCGGTCCTTTTATGGGGAATGTGGACCTTTACAAAATTAATTTAAAATCTGCTTACAATTTTACCTTGTTAAATATCGGTAAAGATTATCCTATAGTTTTGATGATAGGCCAGAGGGCAGGTTCAGTAAAAGCCTATGGCCGCACAAATATTGTTCCGGCTTATGAAAGAATATTTTTAGGTGGTGCAGATACCGTTAGAGGTTATGAGACAACAGGTCAAATAGGCCCTGCAACCGGTGGTGAAATTTATTATATCGGTAATATTGAATTAAAATTTCCGATAGCACGCGAAGGCCGCCGTACTTTGGCACAACTTGCCGCCTTTTTTGATATAGGTAATTCTTGGAAGAATTTGGACGATGTCCGTTTTAAAACAGGGGCAGGTATTGGTGATTTTAAAATGGGTGTAGGTTTCGGCTTAAGGATTGTTACACCGTCGCTTCCGATACGTTTAGACTGGGGTTATGGTTTAAATCATAAATCAGGGGAAAAGCGCGGTTATATATATTTCTCTATGGCAAATTTATTTTAGTAAAGTATGAAAATTAAAATATCAACTTTTTTACTTTTAATAATTCTTGGCACTTTTTTAAATGCACAAGATAAAGTTGATATTGCAGAACTTGAAAAACAAATTGCCACAGAAGAATCTTCAAAAACAAAAGAGGCCTTAAATAATTTGCCCGGCGCAAGCCAAATTCCGCGTGAAAAATACGATACTACCGCCGTAGTGCAAATACCCGTAATGAACCCTTCACAAGATGAAAAGGCCGGCAATTTTGATCCTCTATTAAACCAACAAGCCCCTGAAGGTAGCCAAGATTTTAACGTCCCGCAGGGCAATTTACCTGAGGTGCAAGATCCGCAAGCCGCTGCCCTTCAAACGCCTGAAAAAAATGCACTTGCTCCAAATGCAAAACCTGAGGAATTAAAACAAGAATTTGGTTTTAAACTAAACGGAAAAGCTAAAGATACGGATAAAGAAACAAAAGATGCCTTGGCTGTATATATAAATATGGAAGAAGTTTTTAATAATAATCCTTGGACTATTGAGGCTCGTAAAACAATGCGCTTGGAACTTGAGGCAAAACAACTTGAATATGCACAACTTCAAGACCAAGTTAAAAATTTAAGGGAAAAACTTAACAATCTTCGGATTGAATTAAGAAATGCACAACCTTTCTATGAGGAACTTGAGTATATACCTCCAACAGAAGAAACAACTTATCCGCGAATAAAACCAAACAATCTAAAACATATTTTACAAGATCTTTTATTTTCTTCTTCTCAGACAATGAAAGAAACGCCTACTCCGCAAAAACAAATAAATTCCATAAAAGAACAAATAAGAACAACAAAGCAAGCCATAATAGAAAAAGAAACTTTTTTACTTAATTTTAAAGAACTTTCAAAAGAAGAAGTAAACTCCCGCCAAGATTATATTGTGGGGGAAATTTTAAAAGAAATTTACAGCGGTCTTAAAGAATATGCTTCTACCAGAAATATAGGAGTGGTGGTAGACAAAAACAATTTGCTTTACGGTAAACCGATAAATGTTACCAACGAATTTATAAAATGGATGAAGAATTATCATACAAAATACAAAAAGCAGTTAGGAGGTAAAAAATGAACTTAACTTTAAAAGAAATGGCACAAATTTGCGGTGCGGAAGTTGTGGGTGAGGAATCTTTTAAACCCACTTGTTTATGTGGTTTAGATAAAGTAATTTCAGGTGGTATTGCTTATGCGGCAGAACTTCGCGATGCAAATGCCGAAACTAATAAAGAACTTGGTGCTTTGATTGTTCCCGTTAAAATCAAAGGGCAGGAAATTTCTTATAAAGGTAATATTTTATATGCAAATAATCCAGAGTGGGCTTTTACCTTAATAATGCGTGCTACAACAACTTTGAATAAAAATATCAAAAGGGAAATACATAAAACTGCCGTTGTTTCCGAAACAGCAAAAATCGGTGCAAATGTCGCAATTGGCGCATTAAGTGTTATTGAAGACGGAGCAGAAATCGGTGAGGGTACAATAATATATCCGCAAGTTTATGTAGGGCGCGATGTAAAAATCGGTAGAAATTGTATTATTTACCCTAAAGTAACAATTCGCGAAGAATGTGTTTTGAAAGATTTTGTTATTTTGCAACCGGGTGCTGTAATAGGTTCTGACGGTTTTGGTTATGTTTTTATAAACAAGCATGAAAAGATACCGCAAATCGGTAAAGTTATTTTACAAGATGATGTTGAAATCGGTGCAAATACGACAATTGACCGCGCAAAGATGAATGAAACTGTTATTGGTGCAAATACCAAAATTGATAATTTGGTACAAATCGGGCATAATGTAAAAATCGGTATGTCCAGCATTTTAGTTTCACAAGTCGGTGTAGCAGGGTCTGCAGAAATCGGTAACGGTGTAATTATAGCCGGGCAGGCAGGCGTTTCAGGGCACTTGAAAGTTGGTGATAGGGCAGTTATCGGCCCGCAAGCAGGCATAATTTCAGGCCTTGAAGCAGGCTCCAAAGTTATGGGTTCGCCGGCAATGTCTTATTCAGACTTTATGCGTTTGCAAGTCATACTTAAAAAATTACCGGAATTTTATAAAGAAATTCAGGCTTTAAGAAAAAAATATAAT
>CAMUXX010000054.1 GCA_947164805.1 uncultured Elusimicrobia bacterium
GAATATCTATCAAAAGTTATTTGTAAATTACCTTTTTTATCACGTGTTGAACTTATATCTAAAATCGGCTCAAGCAAAAGTGCGGAAGGACCTCCGGAACTATCTGTAAGTAGAAATCTTCTTAAAGAATAAACGGCGTCTTCCACAGTAAGTGGGGTACCGTCCGCGAATTTAATATCTTGGCGGATTGGGAAAGTGTACATAAGCCCGTCTTTTGAAATAAGGCCGTTTTCCACACTCGGCACTTGGTTGGAAATTAAAGGCTCAAATTCATTAATGGAGGAACCTTTAAAGCGGATAATCGTATCATAAATATTTAAAAGCACGCCATGGGTTATACCGTCATAAGATAGAGCCGGATCCAGTGTTTCCGTTTCACCTGCAAGGGCTAGGGTTAATTCTTTTTCGCTGCGCTTTGGTGCACACGAAATAAGGCAAAAACATAACAAAAATGCAATAAAAATTTTAATCTTCATAAGCAAAGGCATAAGCAAGCCCTCGTTTATTTTTTAGCCATACTTTAGCTAGGTCTTTCCTACTATAAATGCGGCGTACTGTTTTTGCGGTTTTGGCAGCCGGATCCATTGCAATAAAATCGCCGTTTTCGTCAAGACCGGTTAATATAATAAGGTGGCCTTCCGTTTGTTTTACAGGTGCATTTTTAAGTTCCCCGTTTTTATATTCAACGGAAATTATTAAAGGGCGGGCCTGATAAATTTCCGCTTCCGCTTGTGCAAGTGAAGAGCAACGCACCACGCAACATTTAAGCCCGAGTTCCCCGGCGTATGCGGTATTGAAAGGCCAAGTACCGTAAATTTTCGCACCATTATCAAAAACACCTTTTATTACATCATCCAAAGAAACTTTTTTGCCAAAATAATTTAAGGCCATTGTTAAACTTGTAGGGCTGCAGATTTCATTTCGCAAACTTTTAATTTTATATTCTTTTTGGCTAATTGGCTTTATAGGCAGTTCAATATTAGTAACACCCAAACTTTCCAAAGAAAGTTCGGTATTATGCTTAATATCTCTGTTCGTTAAAGCAGCAGTAATTAAATTTATTTTCGCTTGTCCAAGTACTGTTATTTGAAGTTTAAAAGCAGTAGCTTTTGTACGCGGCAAAATAGTGTCTGTTTTGCGGGAGATAAATTTATCTTTTAAATCGCTGAAAGTTTTTTTATAGTTTTTTGAGAGATAAAAAAGTTTATATAAAGGGCTCCAGCCTTGTTCGGTTTTAACGGCACATTGTATCAAAACCGCTGCATCTTTGCTTTTATAGATTACATTTAAAGATGGTACTAAACTGTCAAAATCAAAAGGTGCTTTTATAGTTTTTGATACAAAAACCTGTAAATTTTTATTTATTTTTAAATTTTTAAAATCTGACTGTGTTAAGAATAGAGTATAGGCAGGTAAAATGCTTGCTTGTTTAAAAATTTTTGTTGGCATTGTTCCCCCAAAAAATCGGGGCACCCGGGCTTGAACCGGGAACCTCTCGCTCCCAAAGCGAGCGCTCTACCATTGAGCCATGCCCCGTAAATGATTGCAGCGTTAATCTCCGGGACTAGGACTCGAACCTAGGCTAAACGCTCCAGAGGCGCTTGTGCTACCATTACACCATCCCGGAATATATACATTTTACCATATTTTGAGTATGTGCAAGGCCTAATTGCTCTTTAAATGATATAATAAAGTAAATAGTATATAGGAGATTTCTATGTTTTTTATTTCACCAATTAAAACATTATATAGCATTAAATTTTATTTACAAACTTTAAAAGAGCCGCTTTGGAAAGCCTTTTGTTTTATAGCATATCTTTTCGTTTTAGGTGCAATTTTGTTGGCTCTTTATATTCCTATTAAATTACAACAACCTCTCACACAAGGTGTAGAAAAAGTGGCAGATTATGTCCCAAATATTAAAATAAGCAAAGGTATAATAACTGCAAATGACAATAAAAGAACAGTTATCAGTCCAAAAGAAATGCAGGGTTATAAAGTTATTCTTGATACTGCTTCCACAGAGCCTGCTTACCCAACTCAAATGCAAAAGGAAAATATTTTGATGTATGTAAACAAAAACACCGTTTATGTGTTTGCTAACGGGCAATTCCAGCAAAATACAGTTCAAAAAGATTTTGAAATGGAAATTTCTAAAGAAATTTTGCTTACTAATAAACAACAAATCGTTAAAACTGTTTCTTATGTTTTAGTGCTTGTATTTGTTTTTGTTCTTGCCTTCCGTATAATAATGCTAACTATTTTTGCTTTAATAGTTGCCTTTATAGTAGGGGCAGCAACCAAAGTTAATTTGGGTTTTAAAAAGTTGCTTGCTTTATCTTTATATTTGCAAGGCCCCGTGCTTATACTCGATTGTGTTTTATTTATTTTGCCTTTTCATATCATAGGTATGAGTATTTTTGCTTTTTTACTGATCTACGTAATTTACTTAAACTTAATATATTTTTATATCCGCAGTATGGATATAAACAACAAAACTGAAGTACCTTTTAAAGAGGATGCAGAATAATGTTGCTTCGTATAAGGCGCAAATTTTCCGCTGCACATAAATTACCTAATTATGACGGTGATTGCCATAATTTGCATGGGCATACTTGGTATGTGGTTTTTGAGATTGAAGGCCAAGTGCAGCCAAGCGGGATGATTTATGATTTCAAAATTTTAAAACCTTTGCTTGACAGTATTTTGCCGGATCATAAATTTTTAAATGATTTTGTATCGAACCCGACAGCAGAAAATTTAAGCCAATATATTTTCGATAAAACTGAAAAAGTTTTAAAAGATATAAATTTAACTTTAAAAACCTTGGAGTTGTGGGAAAATGAGGACTCTGCCTGCGTCATCCGTAAATAAATATAAGGTTAATGAAATTTTTTATTCTTTGGAAGGTGAAGGCCTTTTCAGCGGTTGCCCGGCAATATTTGTGCGTCTGGCAGGTTGCACCATGTGTTGCCCTTGGTGCGATACGAAATATGCCCAAAAAACCAATTTTAATTTAACTGCCGAACAAGTAATTAAAAAAATTGCCGTTTACCCTTGTAAAACCGTCGTTTTAACAGGGGGGGAACCGACAGAACAAAATTTAAATCCGCTTTTAAAACTGTTAAAGAAAAATAAATATCAAATACACTTGGAAACAAACGGAGCAAATTTAATTGATACAAAACTAATTGATTTTTGCACGCTTTCCCCAAAGGCTTATATAAATGCAAAAACGCTGAAAAAAGCCGATGCCGTAAAATATATTACCGATACAAAAACAACTTTACAGGAAATTGAAAGTTTACAAGAAGTATTAAATAAAAAAACTTTATTTTATCTTCAACCCAAAAATAACAGTAAGGAGAATATTAAACAATGCCTAAAATTAATAAAACAAAAACCAAACCTGCGCTTAAGCGTGCAGTTGCACAAGTTTCTGAACATAAAATAACCGAAGAAAAAGCCAAACAAAATTTGCGTGAAATTATAACTTATATCGGGGAAAACCCTAATCGCGAAGGTTTGCTTGAAACACCAAAGCGTATTGTTAAAAGTTGGGATACACTTTTCAGCGGATACAAAAAAGATCCGGCTGCCCTCTTAAAAACTTTTACCGAAGGATCTTGCGAAGAGATGGTAATTTTAAAAGATATTGAATTTTACAGTACCTGCGAACACCACTTTGCACCGTTTTTCGGTACTATAAGCATTGGGTATTTACCGAATAAAAAAGTGATAGGTATTTCAAAACTTGCACGTTTGGTGGAAGTTTATGCAAGGCGTTTGCAAATTCAAGAAAGATTAGTCGCGCAAATTGCCGATAGCCTTATGAAATATTTACAGCCTTTGGGTGTTATGGTTGTTTGCAAAGCGCGCCACAT
The DNA here is from genome assembly GCA_947164805.1 of uncultured Elusimicrobia bacterium. GTDB lineage: Bacteria > Elusimicrobiota > Elusimicrobia > Elusimicrobiales > Elusimicrobiaceae > Proelusimicrobium. Next base: position 3,885 of record CAMUXX010000054.1, read on the forward strand.
GTGTATTTGTTCCCGTGGTGTGCAAAAACATAATGCCGAGATGGTAACAAGTGCTTTGCGCGGTGTGTTTAATAAACACGAAGTCAGGCAAGAATTTTTGCAATTTATACAAAAAGTCTAATGCAAAAAATAACTTTGATGGGTATTTTAAACACTTCTCCGGAAAGTTTTTTTGACGGTGCACAAATTAAGATTACCCAAGATTACATTTTAAATAAAGCACAAAATTTAGTGGCAGACGGTGCAGATATTATTGATATAGGCGGGCAAAGCACTCGCCCCGGATTTTTGGAAATTACACCGGATGAAGAAATCAGAAGAACCATACCTTTTATCAAATTGTTGAAAGCAAAAACAAAAGCGCAAATTTCGGTAGACAGTTATAAATTGCCCGTTATAAAATCCGCACTTGAAGCGGGGGCAAATATAGTTAATGATGTAAGTGGCTTAAAAGATGAAAATATCGCTAAAATTATAGCTGCTTATAATGCAAAACTTGTAATAATGCATAACGGAACAGTAAACAATTTGGAAGATGTTTCTGAATTTTTTAAAACTAAAATTAAACAAGCCAAAAATTACGGTGTTAAAAATGAAAATTTAATTTTAGATATTGGTCTTGGTTTTGGAAAATCTGCAGAAGAAAATTGGTTTTTGCTTGAAAATTTAAATTATTTTGACAGTTTTAATTTACCGATACTTGTAGGTGCTTCACGCAAGCGTTTTACCGGTAAAACTTTAGAAAATTCTTTAAAAGCGGCCAAATTGGCGACAAAAACAAATTGCCCTTTAATTTTACGTGTTCACGAAGTAAAAGAAACAAAGGAGTTTTTAAATTTATGAACGGAAAGGAAATAAAAATTTCAGTTAAATCGCAATTTCGCGCTTCGCATTATCACGATGGTGCTCTAGATGAACCTTTGCATGACCATACTTTTATCTATATTGCAACTTTAAAAGGCCAATTAAATAATGAAGGTTTTTTAGTGGATTTCCGTGAGGTCGAAAAATTTTTATTTGAATTGAATAAAAGTTTATCTTTTAAAATTTTAAATGAAATTATTCCCAATTCCACTACCGAAAATGTTGCAATATTTTTGTTTAATAAAATTAAAGAACAATACCCGCAAATCTATAAAATACAGGTTTTTGAGAAGGAAAATTATTCCGTAACCTATGAAGAATAACATTGTTTATCTTGCTATCGGTAGCAATATTAATCCTACAAAGAACATTAAACTTGCCTTAAAAGAACTTGCAAAAATAGGCAAAATCATCAGCGTTTCAAAACTGATAAAAACTAAACCGGAAGGTTATTTAAACCAAGCGGACTTTTTAAACGGTGCTCTAAAATTTCAAACCGCTTTAATGCCTAAAGACCTACTCAAAGAACTTAAAAATATTGAGCAAAAACTAAAAAGAAATACGCCTTTCAGGAATGGCCCGCGGACAATAGATATTGACATTATTTTTTACGGTAATTTAATTTTAAAAACACCGGATTTAATAATTCCGCATCCGCGTGCAGATAAAAGATTTTTTGTTTTGAAGCCTTTATCGGAAATTGCTCCCCGAAAAACCCATCCCCTACTTAAAAAACAAGTGAAAACTTTACTTAAAGAAATTAAATAATTTTGTAAATATTAACATTTTATGTTAAAATATTTTTATGAAAGAAAACTCTATATTTTTTCCGGTTACTGTTGTAATATTTCTTGCGGTTTTATTGGCATACGGTGTTTCCTGGTATGCTAAAGAAAGTAATGATTTAAGTTCTAAAATAAGTAAAGAACAATTAGCTTCTTTTACGAATAATAAAGTTGAATATGTGGAACAATTTCCTGTTAATGGTGAAGAACCACTCGTTTCCCCGGTAGAAACGCGTAAAGCACAAGCAGCGCGTTATGATAATATAGGAAAGGCAATAAAGAGTTTAAATATCGGCAATATAGCCTATGCCACCCCCGAAGACTTACGTTTAATAGGTGCAACTAATTGGAGTTTAACTAATACTGTTGCTAATAATTTGGATTTCCCGCAAGTTATTGAAGTTGTTTTTAATAATAAAGATATCTTAGATGGCTTTTTTAGCCGCCAAGATGTAATAGATGTGTTAGATAATTATATTTCCGTTACAGATTTAGTGGAAAATAATTCCTCGGAAATGGTTTCTTTATTGGAAGGGGAGGCTTTTAAAGGCGTGTTAAAAAACCAAGAACTTCTTACCAAACTTTTTAATAGCGAATTGGTCCAACAAATTTTGTTAAGCAGAAGTGCAAATTACTTTTTATCAAATCATGATCAAGCAAAAAAACTTATTGAAAATAACCAAACGCTTAAGCAACTTTTAAAAGAAGAAAATTTGAAAAATGTTCTTCTAAACAATCCTTTAACAAAGAATTTCGCTTTGGCAGTTTTTCCTAAAGAAAATCAAACTGAAGTTCAACCGAAATAAATACCGATGAACGCTTTGTTTACGGGGCCGCTCATTAAAATGCGGTCATCTTTTTGTTCTATAAACAAAGTTCCGCCGTCCATAATTATGGCGGCTTTATTTTTTATAAGCCCGCGCCTGATAGCGCCTGCCAAAGTGGCGCAAGCACCGCTGCCACATGCCAAAGTTATGCCTGCACCGCGCTCCCAAACGCGCATACGTATTTTTTGCGGTCCTAAAATTTGTGCAAATTCCACATTTGTTTTTTGGGGGAAAATTTTATTATTTTCTACTTTTGGGCCAAGTTTTGCTATATCAAGTTTTTCAACATTTTTAACAAAAAATACGGCATGAGGGTTTCCCATT
>CAMUXX010000055.1 GCA_947164805.1 uncultured Elusimicrobia bacterium
TGGTGTCCTAGCCGATAGACGAAGGGGGCAAATTGCGCTCTGTGAGACTTGAACTCACGGCCTCCCGCTTAAAAGGCGGATGCTCTACCACTGAGCTAAGAGCGCTTGAAAAACCTAAATTAAAGAGCAAAAAAATATTGGGTTCAAACCCAACACCTATATTATAACAAATTTTTTAAAAGGTGTCCAGCATTTTATTTTTGGTTATTTTCAAACCGGAAGGAAAACCTGAAAAACTTAACATAAATATTATAGCAAATTTTTATAAGTTTAGGAAATCACCGTCATAAGGTGCAAATGTTTTTGTAAAGTACACACTTGCAGCCACAAGTTTTTCAAGTGTATCATAATCATCTGCTTTAAAGTGAATTAAGGCTAAAAGTTTTGTTTTTGCTTCGGCTGCGGCCTGTGCGGCTTGCTCCGGTGTTAAATGATGATTGCCCATCGGTTTAGACGGTAAAAAAGAACATTCGGTGATCATTAAATCAGCATTTTCCGAAAGTTTTAATAAATTTTCGCAAGGGCCTGTGTCTAGTGCAAAAGTTAAAATTTTATCTTCCGCAGTTATGCGAAAGCCAACGGTTTTTACCGGGTGAACAAGCGGTAAATATTCAAGTTTAAAAGGTAAATTTTTTGCTTTGGAAAGCGGTACAATTTCCGTCGGCATTTTTAAGTTTTTCGGCGCCGGCATATATGGCAAGCGCATAATATTTTGAAGGTCTAACATTGAAGAATCTTCCACCAAAATTTTCATACCCTGTTTGAAATTAAAAAGCGGTAAAACCTGCAAGCCTTCAATATGGTCCATGTGTAAATGTGTGAGAAGTAAAAATATGGGTTTATCTTCTTTAATTAAATCATGTGTTTTATAAAAACCGCCGCCGGCATCTAAAATAATGTAGGCGTCTTTTGTTTCTGCCATTACGCAGGTGGAGTGGCCTGTGTGGGTGTTGAACCAACCGTTAGTTCCCAAAAAAGTTATTTTCATTTTTTACCTCTTGGAGATATTTTACAATATTTGCGAAATGTCTGTTTTTACGTATTGACATCCCGCGTTATGTGCACAAACGCGCGAAACGTACTTGTTTGGTCGGGTACTAGGAGTCTAAACTTTAAAATTTTCGTGAACTTTTTTCAAAATACTAGCATGGTTTATGTGTACTTTTAAAAATCTCATGCGTGTTTTACAAAATTTTTTGTTAAAAAATAAAACCCCAAAGCAAAAACTTTGGAGTTTTATTTTTATTAAATATTTTTTAATTATTCCCCTAAAATTTCTTTGGGGGTGTTGATAATTGCTTTTCTTAAGAAAGGTTTTTTGATTAATTCTTTCTTTAAAGATTCATCGCGAAGTTTATTTCTGTAATTTATGCTTTCAAAAGAATAATGGAACTTGGTGTGTATATCATAAGTACCGTTGCAAATTGCGGCAACATCTTCCGCAAAAACGGCTTCTTCGTCAGTCGGAATCACAAAAACTTTTACTTTGGAATCTTCCGCGGAAATTAAACTTTCCGCATTTCTTGTCATGGCGGCAAAGTTGCGTTCTTTATCAACTTTTATACCAAGGTATTCAAGCCCTTCCAAAGATTTTTGCCTGTAAACCGGCCCGCGTTCGCCAACACCTGCGGTAAACACAACGGCATCCAAATTGCCGTCCAAAGAGGCGGAATAGGCACCGATATATTTTTTAATGCGGTATGCTTCCATTTCAATAGCAAGTTTGCAGCGTTCATCGCCTTTTTCGGCATTGATTTCGACATCGCGCCTATCTTGATATTTACCTGTTATACCTAGAACGCCTGATTTTTTATTTAAAATTTTATACATTTCAGCAGGTGCAATATTTTCGCGTTCCATCATTTGGAAAGCAACTGATGCATCAAAGTCCCCGCAGCGTGTACCCATTACTAAACCTTCAAGTGGAGTAAGTCCCATAGATGTATCAAAAGAAAGCCCGTTTTTAACTGCGTTCATGCTTGAACCGTTACCGATATGGCAAATAATTAAATTGCAATCAAACGGGTTTTTGCCGAGTAATGCGGCTGCACGTTTGGCATTATATAAGTAAGATGTACCATGGGCGCCGTATCTGCGCATTTGATATTTTGTATACCATTCATAAGGAAGTGCATACATATATGAACTTGCCGGCATGGCTTGGTGCCAAGCGGTATCGGCAATAACGACATGTTTAATGTTTGGCATTACGGAAATTGCGGCTTCCATACCCATAACATTTGCCGGGTTATGTAAAGGTGCAAGTTGTGCAATTTCTTTTAAATAGGCAATAATTTCCGGTGTAATAATTTCAGATTTAGCAAGTTTGCCGCCGTGAACTACGCGGTGGCCCACTGCACTGATAACCGACATATCTTTAATAACACCGATTTTGGGATCAGTCAAAGAACTTAAAACCTTTTCAATACCCACTTTAAAATCAGGGCAATTAAAGGTAACTTCATATTTTTCTTTACCGGGGGCTTCTTGTGTCATTTGTGCATCTTGGTAGCCGACGCGTTCAATAAGCCCGACAGCAATATTCATTTTTTGGTCCCAATCAAAAAGATTGTATTTTATTGAAGAACTTCCGCAATTTAAGGATAGGATAATCATTTTAAATCTCCGTTTTATAGTATATATGTATATTTTACAATATTTATAGCAAGGTATGTTTTGCCTCTTTATTTCTTTGCCAGCAGCGTCTTTTGGGCTAATTTAAATTTTTCTTTTCCTAGAATACCGAAAATCGCTTCGCTCCTATACTTCTGGGTATTCGTCGTCAAAGATAAAATTTAAATTATCTTCAAAATACTTGCTAGGTGTACGCACACGGTTTGACTTTATTTTATGTCGTCGCAGAAAAAATCAAAATTTCCTCAAAAATACTTGCCGGATAACGCTATTGGTATTGCTTTGTTTAATTAAAACTTATCGCATTTACTTTGTGTTTTTATACTTTTTATTATATAATCTAAAAGGGGTAATTGCTATGAAAAAGTTATCAACAATATTTATTATTTTACTTTTGCCTTTATTCTGTTTTGCAGGGCTTATAAGTAATGATGAAATACAAATAAAAGGTGCAAAACCATCAGATAATTACACTGTCTTGGAATTTAATCCCGGTCAAGATGTTATAAAGGATAGCAAAGGGATATCTTCCACTTTTCTTACAACAAAATTCTACTATGGCTTTAATGATAAAAAAAATGATATCGGCATTGAAATACCTTTATTAAGAAATGAAGGGAATAACGATGGCTTAAACGGTCTTGGTGATATTTTGCTTGCCACAAATTATACCGGAAACATTACTAAACATTTGTTGTATGGTCTTCAAATGGAACTAAATACGCCAACCGCAACAAAAGATGAATTAGGCCTTGGGCGTTTTCAAATAAGCCCGGCGGCATTTTTAGAATATTCCTTCTCAAGCGGTTTTTTTATTGCGGGCGGCGCAAAATATTACCATACTTTTTGGGGTGATTCGGATAGGGAAACAACAAATATGTTGCGTCTTCGCACAAATTTCGGTTATATTTCCCCAACCGATTGGTGGCTTATTGTTGACCCAAAATATTATTTTAATCTTAAAAACGGTAGGAAGGAAATTTATTTAGAATTTGAAGCCGGTTTTATGTTTCGCGGAAATGTTGCATTTTATTTAAAGCCCGGTTTTCACGCGGCAGGTGCTTTACATAGTAAAGATTGGAATATGCAAATCGGTGTGAAATTTTTCAATTTAATTTAAATTGGTGAAAGTTTGTTAAAATAAATACTGGACATAAAAAATAAAAAAAAGTAAAATATATAGGTAAGTAATTTTTATAGAGGTACAAAATGGCAAAATTAAAAACAGGGCGTCATACTAGCGCCTTAAAAGCACAAAGACAATCTGTCAAGAGAAATTCAAGAAACAAAGGTTTAAAGAAAACTATTCACTTAGCTGCAAAAAAAGTTTTAGCATCTAAAAATGCAGCTGATTTGAAGAAAGTTTCTTCCGCTTTAGATAAAGCCGCAAAGAAAGGCGTTATTCATAAAAAAGCCGCTGCAAGGAAGAAATCTCGCTTGACAAAACTTGTCAACAAAGCAGCAAAAAAATAAAAATAAATTATTAAATTTTACGCGGGCCTTTTTGGATTCCAAACCAGGTCCGCGTTTTTATATGTTAAAAACCCATGCAAAGATAGCACGGGTTTTTTATTAAGTAATATTTTTACAAACTTTTGAGTTTTGCTTTTAGCTCTTCAAACGGCAAAACTTGGCCGCCGCCTTGCGCAAAATCAGGCCTGCCGCCGCCGCGCCCATTAAGCAAAGCGGAAATTTGCCCCGTAAGTTTACCGGCATTGGGGCCGCCTGCAAAACTCTTAACCACGAACGAAGATTTACCGTTTAAGGCCGTTATTACCATAATTACGGTATTTGGGTTTTTATTTGCAAAATTATCGGCAAGATTTCTAAGTTCTTTAATTTCGGTATTTTCCGCATTAAAGCAAATTAGTTTTGTACCGTCTTTTAAAGTAAAACTTTCTTGCAAAGTTCCGCCGGAAGCACCGCTTAAAATTTGGCGGCGCAAAGCAGAAATTTCTTTTTTAAGATTCTTTTCCTGCTCAAGCATGCTTTGAATTCTTTTCGTCAAATTTTCAGGGTGTGTATTAAGCATTAAACTTGCAGTAAGTGTAATATTTGTCATCTTCTGCATATTATCAACGGCACTTAACCCGGCAACACCTTCAATACGGCGAACACCGCTTGAAACGGCACTTTCTTTAAGCACCCTGATAACCATAATTTCGCCGGTGCTTTTAACATGTGTTCCGCCGCAAAGCTCAAGTGAAACAAAACCTTTGGTGTTCACAAAACCTTCGCGTGAGATTAAAACAAAGCGGGCAGGATCGGCATAAGTTTCCCCAAGCAAAGTGACTGCGCCCAAAACTTTAGCATCACTTAACGGGCGTACTTGCGTTTCCACTTTATAATTATTTGCAATAATATCTGCTGCGTTATTCCACACGGCAATCAGATCTGCCGGGCTAGGGGCTTTGGAAATGGTATAGTCAAATCTAAACTTTTCCGCCGAAACAAAGGAACCGGCCTGATGCACCTGATCACCTAAAATTTTGCGAAGGGAGGCATTTATAACATGTATTGCGGTATGGTTTGAAGCCGTTTTAAAGCGATTTATTTCATCAACTTTTAAAGTAACAATATCATGTTCTTTTAAAGAGCCTGCAACGATATTTACTTTATGCAAATAAATTTTTTCAAGCGGTTTTTGTGTATCGGTAACATTGGCAATATGTTTGCCGTCTTTTACAATTACGCCGATATCGCCCACTTGGCCTCCGCATTCCGCGTAAAAAGGTGTTCTGCCGGTAACAACAAAACCATTGTTTTTTAATTCTTTAACAGGTTTAAAATTTTCATCAAGCAAAGCAAAAATTTCCGCATTGCAATTAAGCATTTCATAGCCGACAAATAAAGTTGACGGTATTTTGCTTTCAAGTTGTTGCAAAGTTAAAACATGTTCTTTTGCGTTTTCATCAGTAAATGCTTTGGAAGAAGCCTTGGCATCTTTTTGTGCTTGGTAAAAGCCGTTTTCGTCTAATTTAATTTTCTTTTCAGCTAAAATTTCGCGCGTAAGTTCTAACGGAAAACCGTAAGTTTCATATAAGTTAAAAGCTTCTTTGCCGCTGAAAACTTGGCCGTTATTTTCTTTTAAAAGTTCATTTAAGCGTGCTTCGCCGTCATTTAAAGTTCTGGCAAAGGCAGCTTCCTCAGATTTTAAGGCATCAATAATATGTGCAAGATTTGTTACAAGCTGCGGGTATAAATCTTGATAAACGCTAATCAAAGTTGGCACAAGTTCGTGCATAAAAGGTGTTTGGCGGCCCATAAGTTTACCGTATCTAAATGCACGCCTAATTAGGCGGCGCAAAATATAACCGCGCCCTTCATTAGAAGGTAAAACACCTTCCGAAAGCAAGAAAGATGATGCACGCAAATGGTCTGCCACAATGCGTAAAGCGGAAGTTTCTTGCGCGGTTTTACCTTCAATTTTCAAAATCTTTTTTGCGTGGTTTATGATAGGTAAAAATAAATCGGTATCAAACGGATTATCAACATTTTGCATCACCATACACAAGCGTTCAAGGCCCATACCGGTATCAATATTTTTTTGTGGTAACGGTTCTAAAGTTCCGTCCTCCAAACGGTTAAATTGGGTGAAAACCAAATTCCAAATTTCCACATATCTGCCGCAGTTACAGGCAATACCGTTTTTGGCGCAATCGGGGCAACCTTTATCTTCCCCGAAATCATAATAGATTTCAGAGCACGGCCCGCAAGGTCCGGTGGGGCCCATAGTCCAAAAGTTATCGTCTTCGCCGAATTCATAAATGCGGTTTTTGTCAATAAGTTGCGCCCACATATTATATGCTTCTTCATCGCGCGGCGCAATACCGCCTTTAAATATACTTACATATAAGCGGTTTTTATCAATTTTCAAGACCTCTGTTAAATAAGTCCATGCCCAGGTAATTGCCTCTTTTTTAAAATAATCTCCAAAGGAAAAATTGCCTAACATTTCAAAAAATGTTAAATGGCGTTTTGTGAAACCGACATTATCAATATCAGTTG
>CAMUXX010000056.1 GCA_947164805.1 uncultured Elusimicrobia bacterium
TTTTGCCTGTCAAAGTTAAAGCCTTTTTTAAATTTGCTTTTGATGAGATATACTTAAAATAAACTTTCTCAAGCCCGTCTTTGGGTTCAACATTATGGCCGGGGATATAAATGGCCGGGCGTTGGTCAATAAGGGCTTCAATTTCTTTGGTAAATCTTAAAGGTACGCTGCCACCGTTCATTTTGATTTTAATACCTAAATATTGCGGCTCGTTATGGCTTGCGGTAATCATAATGGCAAACCAAAATTTTGTAAAAGAAAGGCAACTTATCATCGGTGTACTAACAGGGTTTTTAAGTAAAGTTACATCAAGTTTATTTAATTTTAAAATACTCGCTATATCTGCGGCGACTTTATCGGCCATAAAACGTCTGTCAAAACCTACAACGACACCACCTGTTTTATCTTCCAAATTTGAAGGCATGTTGATATTAATAAAGGTAGCCAAAGCCTGCCCCATACGTTTAACATTATCAAAAGTAAAATCCCAAGCAATAATGCCACGCCAACCGTCAGTCCCGAATTTGATATTTGCCATACACAAAACTCCTTAAAAAGTGGAGGCGGCAGGATTCGCACCCGCGTCCAAATACTCATACAATTTAAGCACTACAGGTTTAGTTTCGGTTTTGTAGTAAAAGTGCTTGCCCGAAACCGCTGCGCTTTTACTTGTTTAATTTATCTTAAATAAGAGGAGGCCAAACAGTAACCTTTCTTATAGCATACGGCTGATTGACCGTAAGTTTAATACGCCGTAAATACTAAACTAACGGGTTTAGGCTGCTGCCCAAACTGTATTGTTGGTATTGCCAACTATTCGTTTTAGCCCTATTTAAAGCGGCCTGGCCAACCGCTACCTGCGTTTAAACCTCAGAGGTATCTGTCAAAACTAGTCGCCCCCGAAATTACTTATATTATTATAGCATATCTTGTCAAAGATAATACAAACACAAGGTAAATTTTATAATATTTTATTGCCACCCAGTAGTTTTTTATATATAATATCAATATAATAAAGCCTATTTAGGAGAAAAACTATGAACGAATATGTAAAAAACGTTTTAAATAATTTTACGGATATTTTGAAGAACCATTATAAAGATTTTAACGGCACAGCAACACGTAAGCAGTTTTGGTGGTTCATTTTATGCCTGCTTGTATGTTATTTACTTACTGCATTTATATCTTTACCCTTGAAAGTAATCGGATATACACTTACCACTCTCTTGACATTAGGAACAATCGTACCATGTGTTGCCTTAACAGTACGCAGGGTTAGGGATGCCGGTTTCGATTACAGATTAGGTTTCTGTGCTATTCTACTATACATTTATGCTTTGATAAGCGTTATGCCCGCCAATTTGTTGTTTGCACTTTTTGGGCTTGTAAACTTTGTAGCTTTGGTTATTTTGATTATTTTTTGTTCTTTACCTACTAAACAAGATTAACTACATAACACTTTAATGTCCCTCTTAACCGGGGGACATTTTTATTTAACTATATAAAATTACGCCAAAAAGATGCCGCAGGCAAAAAACTAAAGAATCACAATTCCTTATTTAAATTTGGTAAAATGTTTTTATAAGAGGTTCATATGAAAACGAAAAAAGTTACAGCCAAAACCAAGGCTAAGAATTTGACAGTCCTGGATGAAGTCAAACAACTCTATAAATTTATGGAAGATAATAAACTCTCTTCCCTGGACTATGCAAATAAAGGTACCCACGTCAAGTTAGTACGCGCCGGTATGGCACAAAGCGTAGAGGGTACTCTAACCAATTTTTCCTTCCAGGCAAAAGAAGAAACAAAAAAAGAAATACCTGTATATGGGGCAACAGTTAAGTCCCCCTTACAAGGTATATTCTTTAGGGGTGCTTCACCAAGCGCACCACCTTTTATAAGGGAAGGCGATAAAGTTAAAGCAGGCACACCCATTTGCCTGATTGAGGCTATGAAAGTATTCAATGAAGTTAAAGCCCCTTTTGACTGTGTCATTACTAAAGTTTTAATAGATAATGGTCAACCCGTAAAGCCGGGTGATATGTTATTCGGAGTTGAAAAAATATAGGAGATTTTATGCCTTTTAAAGAAAATATTACAGCAACATCATCAAAAATTTTGGAATTACTTAAAGATAAAGAAAGCTTAACTTCTTGGCAAATCAAGGTAAGTTTAAATATTTCCAGTTCACTTTTATATTTGGCTTTAGGTTCTTTGGAAAATCAAAATAAGGTAACCATTGAACCGGACGGTCTTAATTATAAAGTAACAAAAATAAATGCGTAAAATGCCCGGTGTGTGTAATGAGGCGGACAATTCATAAGAAAACAAAAAATAAAGGCGGACAGGGCAAAATTTCCTTTTTCAAAATTTTGGTTTGGGTATTTTGTGCCGTCGTCTTTTTGTGGATCACTTGGATTTTATGGATTAGTGCAGGCACCGCAGGCCCTGCAGGTAAATATGTTTATAATGCCTTTATACAAATACTTGGCACCACCGTATATTTACTGCCTATATTCCTGCTTTATTGGTTATACCGCGCTGTCAAATATCAAACCTTAGCCTTCTTCACTTTACTTTTCGGTATGGGTTTAACATTATCCGGGATTTCCATTTTAATAGCATTTTTGAAAACTAATTTTACACAAAGTTCCCTAGCGGGCGGCATTATCGGAGATTTCTTTTTTAAACATTTAACAGGTATTGCAGGGAAAAGCGGAGCTATAATTATCGCGATCGCGTGTACTTTTTTAGGTATACATATACTCGTTGCAATACCATGGAAGGAAACTTTAATAAAATGCTGGGGTTTGATTAAAGAAGATTATATTGCTTGGGATCAAGCAAAAGCAGACCTTAGGCAAAAAATTGCAGAACGTAAAGAAGAAGAAAAACAAGAAGAAAAATCAAACACGGAAGAAGAACAAATTTCTGAACCGGAACCAATTAAAAAAGTTCCTCCAAAAATTATGCGTGCAACTGCAGAAATGATAAAAACACCGCAAAGAACCGAACAGAAAGAAACACCCAAAAAAGTTGAAAAATCTGACGAAACCGGTGAAGGAAGAAAAACAACAGAATATAATCTCCCCCCTCTTGATTTATTACGAGCTCCGGAAGAAAATAATTTATGCGGTCCAAGCGACGAAGAAATTGCAAAAGCCACAAATTTGCTTGAAACAACTCTCAAAAACTTTGATATCCATGCAAGTGTTACAGGTGTTGCCCCGGGCCCGGTTATCACGCGTTATGAAATTAAACCGGATGCCGGTGTTAAGATAAGTTCAATCGTCTCTATTTCAAATGACATTGCCTTGGCAATGAAGGCCCGCGGTATCCGCGTTGAAGCACCAATACCGGGTAAAGATGCCATAGGTTTTGAAATACCTAATGAAAAGCCTATAATGGTAACAGTTCGTGAAATTTTACAGGATCCTTCCTTTATAAATTCTAAATATAAAACAACCGTTGTTTTGGGCAGATATGCCGATGGTGCCCCCGCAACTTCCGTTATTGAAAAAATGCCACATTTACTTGTAGCAGGTGCAACAAATTCCGGTAAAAGTATTTGCGTACATACTATGATTGCTTCCTTGCTTTACCGTGCAAAACCTGATGAAATTAAACTTATGCTCGTTGACCCAAAACGTGTAGAACTCACTTTTTATGAAGGTATACCGCATTTGTATGACCCTAAAGTCCCTTGCGAGGATGCAGACATTATTAAAGATGCAAACGGTGCAGTAAAATCTTTACAGGCGCTTGTTAAAGTTATGGAAAAGCGCATGAAGATTTTTGAAATAGCAAAAGTCAAAAATATTGAAGGTTATAATAAATGGGCAGCTGAGCATAATGAAGAAAAGATGTTCTTTATAATAGTAATAATTGACGAAATGGCAGACTTAATGCTGCAAACAAAAGCCGCTATTGAAGATTCCGTTCAACGCCTGACACAGATGGGGCGCGCGCTTGGTATACACTTAATTTTATGTACACAACGCCCTTCAACAAATGTCATTACAGGTGTTATTAAAGCCAATTTGCCATCAAGAATCGCCTTACAGGTTGCTTCAAAAATAGATTCCCGTGTAGTGCTTGATTCAAACGGTGCCGATGCCTTGCTGGGTAAGGGCGACATGCTTTATCTAGGTATATCTGATCCTAAACCGAAACGTATACAAGGCTCTTATATTTCAGAAGAAGAAATTTCAAAATTAACAGATTTTTGGCGCGCACAAGGCGGGCCTGATTACCCAATCCAAATTAAACCGGAAACTAACCCTAACCAAGGAACGGAAGGTCTTGGTTCTTCAGCTGAAGAAATTATTTCCGCTTTAACTTTAATTTTGGAAAGGCGCCGTGTATCACAAGATTTGCTTAAAGCACATTTCGGTTCATCTGCACGTGCAACAAATATTTTAAGCGTGCTTGAAATGAAAGGCTTTATTACAAAACCCGAAGGTTCAAACAGATGGGAAATACATTTTGATTTAATTGAATCCCAATTAAATGAACTGAAACAAAAACAACAACAGTCAGATGAGGATTTTTAATGTTTAAAATAAAAAATATTTATATAATGTTTTTAACTTTATGTTTAAGCGTAACTCTTTGGGCCGGAGAAACGCAAAAGATAAAACCCTTAACACAAAAAGAAGTTATCCAAAAGTTTATATCATGGGATAAAAAATTAAATACTTTAGATACTTTTTATACCCAAGAAACTTCTTTTGAGAATACTTTAATTTCAAAAAGTGAAGGACATTTACTCAAAATGGGAAAAATATTACGTCTGGAAACTTTAGAAGAAGACAAATTGACACAATATGCTTTAACCGATAAGAAAATAATAAATATTTTTGACGCAAAAAGCAATTTAATTACCCAAATGCTATGGGACGATTGGCAACAAACACAACAAAATAAATCTTTGTTTGACTTCGGTAATTATGCTAATATTTTGGAAAATCATAAATTGCACTCTTATACGGAAAACGATTCCGGATACACCTTAACCCTAACCCCCAAAGAGAATGCCGTTTATACATTAACTTTTTTACTTGATAAAAAGAACTTTTTCCCAAAAGAAATAAATCTACTTAGCGAAGGTGTAAATTCAAAAACCATTTTAATAAACACAAAAATAAATACAAATTTAAAAGAGGAGATTTTTAAATGAAAAAGGCAATGACGCTTGCAAACAAAATAACTTTAACAAGGGCTTTGCTTGCCATAATAATGTTTTTTATGATGGTGACACAAAAGCCAATGCTGGTTATAATAGCTTCTTTTATATATGGTTTCGCTGCATGTACGGACTGGATTGACGGCCGCGTAGCACGTGCAACCCAAACTTATACTCCTTTTGGCGCAATAGTTGACCCGTTTGTAGATAAAATCTTAGTAGGTGCGGCATTTTTTGCTTTTACAGATCTACATTTCTTACATGTTCCGGTATGGGCAGTATTTTTGATTATTTTAAAAGAAAATTTAGTTTCCACTTTACGTGTTTTGGTAGTCTTGAATAATAAAGTTTTAGCGGCAGAACGCTGGGGTAAATTTAAAACTACAGTACAACTCATAGCAATAGGTTTGATTTTTATTATTGCAGATATTTATTTTTGCATACCTTTAGCAAAAGGAACTTTAAAAGATAATTTGATTTTAATAAGCACGATATTATCGGTATTGCCTTACCCTACAACAGTTATTGCGGCGGCCGTTACCTGTTTGAGTGCTGTAACCTATTTAAAAAATAATTGGACTCTTTTAAAAGAATCTTGGAGTTTACCAATAAAATAATTATGAAACAAAATGCTTTAAAATTTTTTGCAAGCGGCGCTTTTATAAGTTATCTGCCAACTGCTATTTTAAAAAATAAAAAAAATACAGGGGCAGGATTGCTTGGTTCTATTGAAGCGTTTTTGATGTATTTATTACTCGGTCCAATATCTTGTTGGGCTTACTTATTTTTACTTATAGGTATAATTCTGTTTGCAATATATATTTCCCAAAAAGTACAATTTGAAGGTGCGGAAGATAACCCCAAAATAGTTATTGATGAAATTGCCGGTTTTTTTGTCGCCGCCGCATTTCTACCATATTCTTTGAAAACAGCAATTTTAGCTTTAGTTCTGTTCCGTATTTTTGATACGACAAAACTAGCTTTCATTAAAAAAGCGGAAAATATTGCCGCAAAATTACCTAAGGAAACACGTAAAAAATACTGTTTAAAAGGAACTGAAATAGTTTTAGATGACGTTTTAGCAGGTATATGTGCAAATTTAATTTTATGGATTTTAATTTTTTGTAAAATTTTATAAGGAGGATGTCTTATGGACTTTTCACAAATAGGCAGTGTGCAAGAACTTTTTAAAGCAGGAGGTGTAGTTTTAATACTTCTGTTATGTTTGTCAATTTATTCTCTATCACTTATGATTGAGAGATTTTTTAAATACAGAAAAACTATAAATAAGTCAAGAAAACTTATGGCTTTTATAAGGAAAATTATC
>CAMUXX010000057.1 GCA_947164805.1 uncultured Elusimicrobia bacterium
ATCAACTGTAATTACGGCAGACGGTTTTGTTTCTTTTAAATAATTTTTGACAAGTTTATATAGATTTATCCAAGTAGGAAATTTTTTAATTACGGCATCAAACCCGGCTGCACCTTTGGTAATAAGGTCATACAAATAATTATCGCTAAGTGCCTTCATACGAAGACCGCCGATAGTGTCAATTTTGATTTCCGGTGCCAAAGTTTTTATGGCTGTTATTAAATTAACCGCGTGGACATCGCCGGAGATATCGCCGGCTACCACCAATATTCGTCTTTCTTCCATATATAAATTATAGCATTAAATGGTATAATTTAGGTATGAAAGAAAGAACTTTAGTTTTAATTAAACCAGATGCCATAAGCAAACGCTTAACAGGCATCATCATTGACCGTATTGAGCATTTAGGCCTTGATATGAAAGCCGCAAAAGTTGTGGTTATGACGGAAGAACTTGCCCGTAAACATTACCCGCACCTTGAAGGCAAACCGTTTTTGCAGGATGTAATCAATTTTATGCGCGGCGATTATAACGGTATTAAAGACCACCGTATTTATGCATTTGTTTATGAAGGCGAAGATGCAATTTCAAAAATCCGCACTTTACTCGGCCCTACAAAACCTGAAAATGCCGCACCGGATACTATACGCGGTGCATTTGGTTACACAAAAGGCGACACAATGTTTAATTGTGTTCATGCTTCAGGCACGCCGGAAGATGCTGCACGCGAAATTGCCCTTTGGTTTAAACCTGAGGAGATTATTGCCTAATGCGCAAATTTCTTTTATTAATTTCATTTTGCTTATGCTTTACAGGTGTTTGGGCACAAAACAATATTGCTTTAAGTACAAGCGACGGTTGGATTATTGCCGGAACTTTCTTCCGCGGTGAAAGCGGTAATTGTGTAATATTACTACATGACTTGGAAAAAAGCCGCGCGGAATTTACCACACTTGCCGAAAAATTAAAAAATACAAATATCTGCTACCTTTCCATTGATTTAAGAGGAAACGGTTATAGCACTAACAAAGGTAAATATGACAGTTTTGAAAAAACCGGCCAAAAAAATGAATTTAACAAAATGACGGAAGATGTTACAAGCGCAATAAAATATTTAAAAGACAAAGGCTTTGACGAGGAAGATATTTATTTGCTTGGCACCGGGCTCGCTGCAAATGTAGCTGGGAAAAGTTTAACAAAACATCCTAATATCGCAGGGATTGCAATGATAACACCTTCTTTAAAGCAACGTGATGTTGTAACTTTAAGCGGCATAAAAAATTATAAAGGGCCGGTATTTATCGGCGTTTCAACCGAAGACAGAAAACAATTTATGGAAGCAAGTTTTATAAGAAATGCCGCCTTTTTACACTCAGGGGCAGGCAAAGTAACTTTTCAAACCGCTTATAATTTGAAAGGTACTGCCATGCTTAACAAATATATGCTGCCAACGTTAATACAATGGTTTAAAACACCTGCATTGCCGGAAATTAAATCCGATATAGTAACAATATCGACAACAGAAGAACAAACTGTGGAGCAAGATTATGCCACATCTTTTGACGGAGACTGAGGCCTTAAATAAAAATTCCCAAAATTTTGACAAACTGCCTTTAAATAAGATGGCTGAAGTAATGTGCACGGAGAATTTTGTTGCCGCTGCCGCCGTACAAAAAGCAAAAAAAGAAATTGTTAAAGCAGTAAAACTTATTGAAGAAACCTATTTATCCGGTAGTAAAATTATTTTTATGGGTGCAGGGACTTCCGGCCGTTTAGGCGTTTTGGAAGCAGCGGAATGCCCCCCAACTTTCAGTACGCCAAAAAATTTATTTACCGCATTAATTGCAGGCGGAAGTAAAGCGGTTTTTGAATCTGTAGAAGGTGCGGAAGATAATGCCGCGCAAGGTGCAAAAGATTTTCTAAAAATTGCCGGAAAGAAGGATTTATTAATCGGTATTGCCTCAAGCGGAACTACTCCTTTTGTCTTGGGCGCAATAAAAGCCGCAAAAAAACAAGGCAATAAAACTGTTTTTATAACCTCTAATAAAACTGCAAAAAAGGCCGGTGCAACAGTAACAATTTATTTAAATACCGGTGCTGAAGTTATAAGCGGTTCAACGCGTTTAAAAGCAGGTACGGCCCAGAAACTCGTGCTTAATATGCTTACAACTATGGCTATGGCACGCGTTGGCAAAATATACAAAAATTATATGGTGGATTTACAGGCCAAAAACGAAAAATTAAAAAACCGCGCAATCTGTTTGATAGCATTTGCCGCAAATATTAATTTGAAAGACGCAAAAAAATATGCCACTAAAACAAATTTTAATGTAAAAGAAGCAGTTGTTATGGCAAAACTTAAAGTAACCCAAAAGCAGGCAAAAGAAATTTTAAAAAAACATAAAGGTTTTTTGAGAGGCGCTTTAAATGAATAAATTTGCTTTAGGGTTAATGAGCGGTACTTCTGCCGACGGTTTAACTTTAGCATTACTAGATGTTAAAGCAAAAAAACTTATATGTTTTAAAAATTATACTTACCCTAAAAATTTACAAAAAGAAATTTTGCAAGCACCTACTTATACCACCGCACAACTTGCAGAACTTAATTTTAAACTAGGTAAAATTTATTTAGCACTTACACAAAAATTTTTGAAAGAATTCAAGATAAATAAAAAAGATATTTCTGTTATAGGTTTGCACGGCCAAACAGTTTACCATAATGCAGAAACGCCTTGCACTTTACAAATTGGGGAAGCTGCATTTTTGGCAAAAAATTTAGGTATAACGGTTGCGCATAATTTTAGGCCGTCCGCGATTGCTTTAGGCGGGCAAGGTGCGCCGCTTGTACCAATATTTGAAGATTATTTTTTTGCAGGCAAAACACCGAAGATACTTTTAAATATCGGCGGAATTTCAAATGCTTCTTTTGTACAAAGAGGAAAAACTTTCGGTTTTGACTCCGGCCCCGGAAATGTTTTAAGCGACCATGCTATAACAAAATTAAGCAAAGGTAAAAAAAGTTTTGATAAAGACGGTAAAATTGCTGCCGGCACAAAACCGAACATAATAAAAGCACAAAAAATCGCAAAAGATTTTGAATATAAAAAAATTATTTCTTTGGACCGCCAAGATTTTACAGAACCGTTTTTTAGAAAATATTTCCCAAAATTAACTTTAAAAGATATTTCTACTTTAAACTATTTAACTGCTTTAATTATCGCACGCAATATCAAAAAGTTTATTCTTAAAAAATACAGCGTGAAAGATTTATATGTTTCAGGCGGTGGCGTATATAATAAAACTTTAATTAATAACTTAAAAAATTTACTGCCGCTCAATATTAAAATTTTAGATACTTTAAACCCGATGGCTAAAGAAGCCGCATGTTTTGCATATTTGGCACATTTAACTTTAAATAAAATATCTGTAAATAAACACTTGATAAAAACAAGTAAAAATACTATTATAGGGGTATTGAGTTTGCCATGAAAACAAACCGCTTGATATTCCCCGGCTTTTGGTTCGGGAAAAGTTCAATAGAAGACGCCAAGGAACTTGCAACTTTGGGCGTAGGTGGTTTTTGTTTTTACGGCGGGACATCACAAGAATTAAAAAGTTTAATTAACATTTTACAAAGCCTTGCACCGCACCAATTATTGATGGCGGCAGATTATGAAACAGGCCTTGGCCGTTGGCATGAAGGTTTACCGATACTCCCGACAAACTATACTTTAGGCCTTGCAAACAGGGAAGATTTAGCATTAAAAAAAGGTTTCCTAACTGCAATACAAGCACGCGAACTTGGAATAAATTGGGTTTTTGCACCCGTCGTAGATTTAGCAGATACACCAAATAACCCCATTGTAAATACGCGTGCATTTTCAGCAGATCCAAAAACTGTTGCTAGATTAGCAAGGTCTTTTTCAATAGGTCTTTCCGACGGAGGCTGTTTAAACTGTTTTAAACACTTCCCGGGGCATGGCAGCACAAAACAAGATTCACATTTAACTTTACCTGAAGTTACAAAAAAATTATTTGCTTTAAAAGAAGAAGATTTACTTCCATACCGCGAACTTATAACAAGGGCGGACAGTATTATGGTTTCACACCTTCTTGTTAAATGTTTGGATGATAAGATGCCGGCAAGTTTTTCCAAAAAAATTATGATGGGTTTGCTCCGTAAAACCATGTATTATAAAGGTTTAATTGTAACAGATGCTTTGACGATGAAGGCGACAAACGGCCTAAACCCCATAGACGCTTTTAAAGCCGGGGCGGATGTCTTACTTTGCCCGGAAGATCCTTTCAAAACCATTAAAGATTTAGAACAAGTCGTTAAAAAAGACACTAGTTTAAAAGAAAGGGTTTTTTATTCTATCTCTACGCAAGAAATGATGATAGCCCGTTTAAACACTATGCACCCCTTGCCGAGCAGGAATATAGAATTTGCTTGCAAACAATTAGATAAAGAAACCGCTTACAGCGTATTACAAAAACTAAACCCGCAAATAAATTTAAATAAAAGAAACAATATAAATTATTTAATTTTAAACGATAAAGCACCTGCAGATTTGCCGCCGTTTTTAATGACATTAAAAGAAAACGGTTTTAAACTAACACCTTATAAAGAAGGTAAGCAAAGCACTTTCCTGCTTGCATTAAATTTTGATGATTATGCCGCTTTTAAAGGAACTGTTAACTTAAGTGAAAATCAAAAACAACTTTTGCAAAAAGCGATTGATAAATCAAAAAAATCAGTCCTCATCAGTTTCGGCAGCCCTTATATAAATGAGGGTATTAACGGCTTGGGTGCTTTTTTACCTCTTGCAAGTAAGGGTAAAGATTTCCAAATTGCCGTAGCGCAACATTTATCCGGCTTTTTAGATTTTTAGTTAAACAAACATAAACAATATAGTATCATTTATATATGGCAACTACGTACTTACCTAATATCTCCGCAAGCGCTTTTTTTATCCTTAACGCCTTAAAACAAAAAAGCGCACACACTTTTTTTGCCTGTAACAGCGAAGAAGAACTTGAAATTTTTGAAGCCGCTTATAAAACTTTTGTACCGAAAGATTTTAATTATAAATTTTTGAGTGTGTATGAAGATAAATTTTCCTTATACTCCGCGTTGGAAACAATTTTACAGGCTAGAACACCTCTTTTTATAGCAACAACTTACAGTGCTTTAAAGCAAGAGGTTGCCGGGAAAAAAGACTTCGGTGCACAAATTTTGAAACTGCAAAAAGGGCAAACAATCAACCGTACCGAACTTATAAACACTTTGCATAAATTAAATTATAAACGTGTTGATTTTGCGGAAGCACCTGCCGATTATGCTTTACGCGGAAGTGTGCTTGATATCTTCCCCATAAATGCACAAAAACCTTGCCGTTTATATTTTAGGGTAAATACTATTGAACAAATTTCCGCATTTGATTTGGACACACAAAATACCGTTGAACCGATAGATGAACTTCTTGTTTTACCTTTTGAATTTGAAGTTACCCCCTCTACATTACAGCGTTGGCTTAAAGATTTTAAACCTTATTTTTATGAACCGCCACAAAATACCGATGGCGAAAATGAGGCCGAAATTTTGACCGCTTTACCGTCTAAAGACGGTACTGACAGTTTCTTACGTTCCCCGCTTGATTTTAAGGCAAATTTTGCATTGTTTGATAATGAAATTTTTACCTTAAATAAAAAGAATATTAAAAGCACTTTCTTTTGTTTAAACAAAGGTGAAATGGAAAGATTAACGGAAGTTTTCCAAGACTATGACAATTTAAAAACTTTGCCACTTGCCGTCGCACCTTTGCAAGAAGGTTTTTACAGTACCAAAGAAAATTTTGCGTTTTTTACTTCGACACAACTTTTAAAACATTCTTATAAACAAACAAATTTTGCGGAAAAGTTTGATAAAACTTATTCCAAACATGTTCGCTTTAAGGAACTTGAAGTCGGGGATTATGTAGTCCACCAAGAACACGGTATAGGGCGTTACGGAGGGCTTATAACTCTGGAGCAAGATAATTTGCCGCTGGACTGTTTGCTGATAGAATTTAAAGGCTCGCAAAAATTATATGTGCCTTTGCATGATTTCAGGAAAGTACAAAAATATATCGGCTTAAAAGGACGCGCACCGAAAATATCTTCTTTAAATACCACGACATGGAAGGAAGTTAAAAAACGCGTTAAGGAAGATGCCCAAAAAGTGGCCAAAGAAATTTTGCAGGCCGCCGCTTTACGCAGTGCACATAAAGCAGATATATTGCTCGGTAATGAACATTTAGAAAGGGAATTTGCGGATTCCTTCCCTTATCAGGAAACCGACGACCAAACCCAAGCAATAAATGAAATTTTGCAAGATTTAAATAAAGATATACCGATGGACCGCGTGCTTGTGGGGGATGTCGGTTTCGGTAAAACAGAAGTTGCAATACGTGCGGCTTTACGTGCGGTTTTAAGTAATAAAC
>CAMUXX010000058.1 GCA_947164805.1 uncultured Elusimicrobia bacterium
GAGGGTGAAGGCAATTTGAAAATCTTTTATAAACCGCCCAAATAAAAAAGGCGATTCATTTGAGAATCAGAGAACGCTCAAACGAAATCGCCTCATATCTATTCAGATATGATAGTGCGACTTCTTTTTTAGCTCTCTGATTGGTAACACTAAATTTTAATGTTCCCGTGCCGCTCCTAACGGCTCTAAAAATAAGTCCGACTACACAAATTGTTTTATATGTTTTAGTTTAAACCTCCAACTACTATTTCCCTAATGTGAAATCTTTTTTGGCTTTAAGTTGTCCGTCTTCAAAAACCCATTCTTCCTGAAGTTCGCCGCTTGGGGAATATTTTTTTGTGGTTCCGTTTGCCTTCCCGTTTTGATAAGGGGAAACCATGGCAATAGTGCCGTTTGGATGATAGGTAATTTTATCACCCACAATCATATTATCTTTATACATGCACTCGGTTTTTATATTGCCTTCTTCGTCATAACTTTTGCAAGTACCTTCCAAATTACCGTTTTTGTATTCGGACACTTCCATTATGCGCCCACTTGGATAGTATTTAAGGCGTCTGCCGTCTTCAACATCATTTACATAATAAAATTCTTCGTACATACGGCCTGTAGGGTAAAAAACGCAGGCAGGGCCGTCAAGCAAACCGTTTTTATAAAACTTTTCAACATTTAATTTACCTGATTCAAAAAATATTTTGCTTTTGCCATGCCTTTTACCATTAAGGAAAGGGCATTCAAAATAGGTTAAACCGCTTGGGAAATATTCGCGGACAAGCCCATCAGGTAAAGTGCCTTTTGTTTCAATAATATCTAGATTAGCGTCCAATTTTTCGGTATAGACTTCTTTTTCCTTATAAAAATAAGTTCTTAAAAATTTGGCTTTTTCATCCCCAAGAATAGTACTTGTTTTACGAATAATTAAATCTTGCATAAATTATCTCCTATATTTTTTGCCGCCAAAATTCCGGTTGCAAAAGCAAAATGTAAACTGTAACCGCCGCAAAAGGCATCTACATCCAAAAGTTCGCCGATAACAAATAAATTTTCAGCACACTTTGAACGTAAAGTACCGGCATCAACTTCATTTGTCAAAACACCGCCTGCAACGGAGTATGCTTCCTCAAAAGGCCTGATACCTGCAACGGTAAAAGGCCAAGCCTTAAGCGTTTCTTTTATTTTAGCAAAATTAGAGGGTGTTAAGTCAATTAATTTATTATTTTTACGTAAATGCGTAAAATCAATTAACAAGTTTATAAGGCTGTCCGGTAAAAGTCCGCTAAGCAAAGCCTTTACTTTTAAGTTGGGGAATTGTTTTGCTCGTTGTGTTAAATATTTATATAATTCGTCTTCGGTAAACTGCGGTAAAAAATCAATAAACAATTTACTGCCTGCTTGTGCGTTACGGCTTAAAGTTAAAATATTATTACCGTTTACGCCGCGCGTTGTAAAAAGTATTTCATCCGTTTGCTGATTATTTAGATAATTTTCAAGCCAAACGCGTGCCTGCATTTTAATGCCTGCTATGCGTATTAAGGCCTTTTTTTCCAGTAAGTCAAAACCGAATAATGCAGGGGCAGGCGTTTTTATTTTATGCCCGGCTTGGCGTGCAAGTGTATACCCAAGTTCCGTTCCGCTTATTTGCGGATATGCCTTTGAGCCACAGGCAAGCACTAAAAATTTTGCGGTGTAAATTGTGTCTTGTGTTCTAACTTCCCACAAATTTTTGTTGTGTTTTATTTGTGTTGCGGTTTGGTTTTCCAAAATTTGCACCCCGTAATTTTCAAGCCAATTTAAAAAACATTCTTTAACAGCGCTTGCTTTACCGGCTATCGGAAAATACCGGCCGTCTTCACAAATATATTTAAGGCCCAGTTTATCAAAAAATTTAAGGCACTCAGCGGGGGGGAATTGTGTTAAAATTTCTGTTATAAAAGTTTTATCGCCATAATAAGTTTCCGGGCTTGCCTTCGCATTTGTAAAATTGCAACGCCCGTTACCGCTTATTAAAATTTTGCGTGCACAAACTTTTTGCGCTTCAAGTAAAATTATTTTTTGTTTTGTTCTTTGGCTTTGGGGGCAAGTTCCGCTGCACAAGCAAGCGCGCTTGCGCCTGCACCTATTATTAAAATATCAGTATTTTCTTCCCTCATTTTGTTCCTGTTGAGCCAAAACCACCCGCGCCACGTTCGGTTTCGGTAATTTCACCCTCAATAAAACTTGGGTAAAGCGTGGGTAAAACAACTAGTTGCGCAACTTTTTGACCTTCTTCAAAGGTAAAAGGTTCGTCATTTAGATTATACATACAAATTAAAATCTCACCGCGGTAAGTGCAATCAATAAGCCCGGCCATAACTTTTATGCCTTTGCTTTCAACGGAACTTTTACCCCAAACGCAACCGCTTGTGCCTTCAGGGAGTTCAACTGCAATACCTGTTTGCACCTTTGTTATTTGATGCGGCGGTAAAACGGTTTTATGCAAAGCGAACATATCGGCGCCGGAATCTGTCGCATGTGCGCGGACCGGCAGTTTGGCATTTTTATCAAGCCTTTTTACTTTAATTTGCATAATAACCTCTTAATATAAGATTTTGTTTGCGGGAAATCCCACAAAGAAAGTTCGCCGCATAAAATATTTTCTTTATTTACAACGGGTAAATGGGAAATTTTATTTTGCGTCAAAATTTGTTTTGCCTTTTTGAAATTAGTTTCAAGGTTTAAGGTAAGTGTAGGTTTTTCCATTACACTTCCGCAAGAACTGTTGACGGGCAAAATTGCCAAAGCGGTGGTTTTTATAATTCCGCACAGGCGGTTTTGTTTATCTAAAATATAAATATTTTGCGGTATTTTATTTTTTGGTAAAGTTTTGATTTTTTGCAAAACTTCTTCAATTTTAATATCGGTTTTAAAAGTTAAAACAGCAGGTTTTATTGTGCTTGCGATACTTGATTTAGGGGCAAGTTTTGCCTCATTAAAAACTTTTAATTCTTCTGGGGAAAGTTCGCCTTCCAAACGCTTTTTATAAAAGGGGGGAACATATTTTAAAATTTCCCCTGCTTTTTGCGGATTTAAACTTAAAAGCGTACGCGCACCTTGTTTTAAAGGCAAACGGCGTAAGATGACCGCCGCTTTTTTAACTTCCATAAATTCAAGTACTGCGGTTAAATCTGCCAAAGTTAAAGAAGAGAGCCAAAAAACAGCCTCGCTCAAAGACACACTTTGCAAAGCAAGCGCGGCTTTTTGCGGTGAGTCCTTAATATAAGCGGCGAGTATTTGCGCCCCTGATACTTTATGGAAATTACTGTCAAACATATATTTATTATAGTAAATTATCAGGTATTTGTGTTTTATATATTACTATTTCCGTCTGAATAATATTATAAAGATCCCCGAGCGTAAACCCGGGGAATTTTATATTAATTTCTAATTTATCTAACAACTTGTTTTATGCATGCCGGTTTCTTCATCAATCGGGCAGTCGCATTTTGGAGAATCACTGGGACAATATGTTCCACGGCAACAACCTGTCCCTATATAGGTTGACTCTCTACAAGCACCACTGGCTTTAGCATGGCATTCACCGCCTGCATTGACGTTAGATATAATACATCCATTATAACCATGTCCTTCACAAATTCCCCCACTATTTATTGTCGCTCTTGCACAACCTTCATAACCATAACTAATACATTTCGCTCCATACTCTATGGTAGGTGATTCACAATGAGTATAGGAATACACTGATATACATTCCATTCCTTCACTAAATGTTTTTTTTAAAGTTCGTACCCCTTTATATCCGCAATAATCATTTTCATGGTTTTCTGAATCTTCATGCCACAAATTATCATTAGGATATAAACCATTGCATCTTGCTTCATTTGTTGCATAACAAGTGGAATTTGTGTTTGCCCAAGCCATATTTGCATTTTCACAGGCTGTTTTTGTAAATGCCCCCAGATCATCACAAATATAATGCGTCCCGGGGGTACACATTATTTGGTTAGTTTCATAATCACGGTATATACTATATTCTTTGTTATTCCTTGAAGCCAATATACCTGTACTAAGTAATTTATAATCAAAGTATTCTGTTTTTAATACTTCATCTTCATCATCCATAGTACCCTGTAATTGTATATCAAGGTCACTAAAATCTTGAGTATACTTATTTTTAGCAAGGTAGAAAGAGTGTTCGCTCTTTGATAAAGCAGAGAGATTAGATAAAGCCTCACTGGCTTTGCTTTTTTCTACTGCTTTTCTATAACCGGGCAATGCAATACTTGCAAGTAACCCGATAATAAGCACCACAATTAATATTTCTATTAATGTGAAGCCCGTTTTGTTTACTGCATTTTTTACTACTTTTATTCTCATTTTACTTCCTCCTTAAAATTAGGTTTTTTCTTTATTGTCTCCGCCCGTACATGACGGGTGAGGGCAATAAGGAAATCTTTTGCAAAATCAGCCAATAAAAAACGGCTGGTATAGCGGACTCCACACACGTTATCCAACTATAACAGCCGTGGCTTGCCGGGTATGTAAAACATACCATCGGCAAACACTCAATATAAAAAAACGGGTCTAGAGTCCGTTTCTTTATATTTATCGGCTGTTTTTGGCGTGTGTGGAAGTTGGTTTCCCAACTAACCCGTATTCCTAAAATACGGTTCCAAAAACAGATTAAATTTTATTTTTTCTTTATTTCTATATATAGGTTTTCTACTTTCTCCGTAATTTAATATTAATAAAAATTTAACAATTTTTTTCAAATCTGGGGCAATTACATTTTGGAGAATCTTCAGGGCAATAATCGCCATGGCAACAAGAGCCTTCTTCATAAGTGCCATTGCAGGTTTGCGGTACATTTGCAATACATTTACCGCCTTTTTTAACATTAATATCTTGGCAGGCATTAGTTGCATTAGCCTCACAAATACCACCTGATAGAACTGTCGCTTCATTACAAGATTTATTTGCATAACCCCTACAAACACCGTCTTTATTTATTGTGGCCTTATTACATGCTAAAGTGTTTGAACCTACGGCAAGGCAAAGCCCGCCTTTGTTTATAGTTACGTTCCTGCAACCGTAATTGCCGGAATAGTCATCATTTACCAAGCAAGTGGAACCTTTGTTTATTTGGGCAGAGTGGCAGGCAGTTTCCGTATGGGCTAAACAATTACCGCCCTCCAAGATGCTTTGCATACAGCCAAAAGAACTTCGACCTTCACAAGAAGCACCATTGTAAATTATAGAACTTTGGCAGCCGCTCGGTTTCGTTGCAATACATTTAGCGCCTTCCAAAACTTTTATATCTTGGGTATCTTTATAGCCGCAAAAAATATCTTTACCTTTTGTGTTCCAAGGCATTTTAAGAGCAAGGCACATATCACTTTCACGCATATAACAAGAGTTGGCTATACTGGACCAAAGCATACCGGCTTCCTCACAAACACTTTTTGAAATAGGGTTTATATTTTTACAAATATAATGTTCGCGGGGCGCACAACTAAATGCGGAGTTTGTATAATCGTAATAAATGATATATTCGGTTCCGTTTCTTATGCCTAAAACACCTGACCCTGCTAAGATAAGAGTAAAATTATCTGTTTGTGCGGAATCATATTCAAAACCTTTGCCGTATTTATCTTTAAGGTTTAAGTCTAAATCTTTAAAATCATCAGTGTACTTACCTTGGGAGATATTATAATTGTTTTGTGCTGCAGCAATTTGTTGCATGGTGTTATAGGTGGAGGACATACGCATCCTTTCCAATGTCCTCATGAAAAACGGGTGTAACAAAACCAAAGCAATCAATATAACTGCCGTAATTATTACTGTCCTGTTACTTAAAAAAACTAAACAACGTATTAGTAATTCTTTGTATTTCATTATATTCCCCTAAACAGACATCATAAGAACAACTAAATTATATAAAATTGATTTAAAATAAGCAAAGCAAATTTTTATTTTATTTGGTTTATATAATTTATGATTTCAATAGCGGCTTTTGCACCACTGCCGGCTGCCACTATTGCTTGACGGTAAACAGGGTCCTGGCAATCGCCTGCGGCAAAAAGGCCTTCAATATTGGTGCGATGTTTATTATCTACGGCTATATGGCCTGTTTCGGTTAATTTAACACCGCTGTCTGCTAAAAATTTTGTTTGGGGTATTGAGCCTATTGCCACAAAAACCCCTTGTACTTCCAAAGTTTTTGTTTCTTTGGTTTCCGGGTTTTGGAGTTCTATGCCGGTTAATTTATCATCCCCTAAAAGTTTTGTTGTAACTGCCGGAATTACAAATTCAATTTTTTGATTGCTTTGTGCTTTTTTTATTGTAATTTCATCAGCTCTGAAACCTGCCCGGCGGTGAATTAAATAAACTTTTTGGCAGAAATTAGTTAAAAATAAAGCATCTTCAAAAGCGGTATTTCCGCCGCCGATAATTGCAACTGTTTTGCCTTT
>CAMUXX010000059.1 GCA_947164805.1 uncultured Elusimicrobia bacterium
GGCGTTTTGTGCTATTGCCTTCCACCAAAGGCGCCGAAAACATTTTTAATACCCAAGGCAGATAAAGCCAAGATGTCCAGAAAATAAAAACATCATTAGGGATATTTAAGCGTGTATAAATAATTGCGGACAATATATTTATAACACCATAGGGAAGGCCTTCCATAAAATAAGTGGAAGGAATAAAAAACCAAGCATTATGTTTCATGCTTAAATTATACTACATATTTAAAGCATCGTGCTTAATTTTCTTTTCTGTATTTTTATATGTTTTATCAAATTGATTATTAACTTGCTGTTCTATATCTTTTTGATTTTTATGAGTAGCATTTAAAGATGATTTTTCCAAAACAGCCAAAGCATAAAGCAAATTATCTGTTTGGTTTTGGAATTCATCAAAATGATTTTCCGAGATATAAGCAAGAGCATCATTTCTTGTTTTGTTTGGTAATTGTTCAAGAAAAGCATATAAATTGTTTTTATTATCTTCCAATGCATCTTGTAAAGCAAATTCTGCTTGGTTACGGTTAGAAATATTAGCTTTTATATCACTTACTTTCATAAGATGTTGGGCCGCACCAAACAAAGCCAAAACACCTACAAATAAACTACCGTTTTTACCGAATTCCCATATATCGGGCCAATTTTCAAAACCGTATGATCTCCCTAATGCTCTAGAATATTTTATACCAAGATCCTCTACTTTAGCGGTTAAGTCTCCCACTTCTCTCATTGTAACTTCCTTACCGGCGCGATAATCTGCCATAAGTTTTTCTAAGCGGCTCTTTTCTGTTTCGAAAAGACGCTTTGCTTCAAAATATTCCTTGCTATATTGGGCACTTCTTTTGTTATTTTCTTCTATTAAGAAATCTATACTTTCTTCCTCTGATAAAGCATCCGCTGCTTCCATAGTTTCTTCCATTAACAATGAAATATCATAATGACCTGCATAGGTACTCAATTTGTTAACAAATTGAACTAATAAATCTGTTTGGAGCTGCTTCTGGGTTGGATATAAAATCTCTTCACAATTTTTAAATGCCTGAATAAATTGAGCCGGTGTTATTTTTGCTTTTTGGCAAGCCATTTCGAACTGTGATAGGGAGATCCTAATATTTTCAGATATGTTAATACCTAACTTATTTGATTCTTGTTTTTTAATTAGTGCAATTCGATAGTCATAATAATAACGTAAGATGTTAGGATCAGATTCAGTGGCCTGTTTAATCAATTGTATTGACTCCTCAGCAACTTTTATTCTACTCTCTAATCCAATTACATTCATTTCGCGTTCTATTTTTAACGTATTATATGCCTCTTCCAAAATTTCATAGACAGGGGCGTGTACATCCTTTTCAATCCCGAACTCGGTCAACCAATGCTCTAATTCTTGAGGAGTATAAAACGTAACTACAACGTTAGCGATAGCAGACATAGCAATAATTGGTGTTATCTCCTCGTTATTCTTAAATTTTTTTAATGCAGGAGAAGTATTTACTCTATCATAAACTTTATTATAAATATCCTCCACTTTTTGTCTAGTGGGATACATTGTTTGGGAATATACTAATGTTTGCAACAGCAATATACAAGATAAAAAACAACTGATTATTTTTTTCATATTAATTTCCTTACACACTAATTAAATACATTTTGTTTAAAAGTCTTTTCAATGTTCGGATAAATTTTATCAAATTTATCACTGGCTGTTTGTTGTGTTTTTTGAAGGTTGCCTGAAACATTATTTAAAGACGGCCCTTCCAAAACAGCCAAAGCATAAAGCAAATTATCTGTTTGGTTTTGGAAATTATCAAAATAATCTTCGGCAATATATTCAAAAGCGGCATTTCTTTCTCTATCCGGTAATTGTTCAAGGAAAGCATACAAATGTTTATGATTTTCTTCTAAAGCATCTTTTAAGGCCAGGTTATTATAATCCATAGTAGAAGAATATGATTCTATATCTTTTGCTTTTATAAAGTGTTGTGCTATTTCAAACAAAGCTAAAACACTTAAAGCAAATACACCCTCTTTAGTAAATGCAGGGGTAATTTTACCGGTATATAATTCATCAGTAGATATCAGTCTGCCTTCATTTCGTAAATATTTCAAGTTAAGATCTTCAACAAAATCTTGACGTTGCTTAAACATTTTCATTGTAAACGAATTATCAGTATTCTCTATTGTCTTCCAATATTTATTAAGATTTTCCAACTGCTTAAGATATTCTTTACGTGTTGCTTTATAATCTCTTTTATATCTTTTAATTATTGCATCTACCGCGCTTTCATCTCCGTCTGTAGCCATTAATTCACTCAAAGCAATATATCTGCCTTCTAATACACTTAATTGACGTGTAAAATCTGTTAATAATTTTTCTTCATAGGATACAGATTGAATCAACTCTGGCAATTGTGAATAATTAGCATAGGCATTAATAACTGTTACCGGATTTACATTTATCCTTGCACAAGATTTTGCAAATAAATTACCGGCAATTTCAAGATCTTGGGCAATATATTTAGAGGCGTGTTCAATACCTATTTTTTGGGCTTCTTCGGCTATATTTAATTCCTTTATAATTTCTAAATATTCTACACAATTTTCTATGACGGCAGGGTCTTCCATGTTAATATTATTCAATAATTGTGCGGCTTCATAATAAGTATTATCTACAGATTCCGTAAGAAGATTATTTGCAAAACGGTCAATTTTTAATTGCGAATATACCTTGTCATAAATATCTATAATGGGTGCATCTGCAGTTATAGGTATCTCAAATCGTTGCAACCAATAAGCCATGTCTTCCTTCGTATTAATTTTAATACCGGTAGTAATAGCTTCCAAAGCCAAAAGCGTGGTTATCTTATTATCATCTTTAAACTCTTTTAATACGGGTATGGAGTTTGCCCTATCATAAACTTTATTATAAATATTCTCCACTTGTTGTTTGGTCGGATGCATTGTTTGGGAATATACTAATGTTTGCAGTAAAAGTACACAAGACAAAAAACAATTGATTACTTTTTTCATAAATTATTTTGTCATACTCCAGTTATTGTGTTCCAAATTTTCATTAACTCTCTTTGAAACCTTCTTTTCAATTGATTTTTTAGTTTCAACTTGATTTTTCATTTTAGTCTCATAATCTTTTTTCTTTTGGGCTATATCCATAAGCTGAACAAGATAATTTACTTGCGCACGTGTAAGCATAGTCGGGTAAGTGGTTGCCACACTTGTTTGGTCGGCAAGTTCAGCACCTAATTGTCTTTCAACCTCAGCATTAATATAGTTTAGGAAATCACGGTTTTCATATTTACCAAGATTGCAACTACCGTTTAATTGTTGCAAATTTTCCCCGAAACTTAATACTTTTGATTCATTTTTTCTTTTAATCATACGACCATCAACAATTTGTATATTTTGTATTTTATAAGTTGTAGCCAAGTCTATAATTGCTCTGTCATATCTTAAAGGATCATATTCGGCATCCAATTCTTCTTCAATAAATAATAGGGCATAGTAAGTTCGGAGCATTTCCTTCCTAAAATATTCGTTTATTAAAACTTCATCCCCGTCAAAAATATCATACAAAAATTTACCTAACACAATTTTTAATCTAGATTTTTCTTTTTCTGACATTTTATCATAGGCTGTTTCCATTTTCCCTAAAAATCTCTCCATTTTTCCTAAGCCGGAATATCCTTTAAATAATTTTTTTATCAATTTTATATCTTCTCGTGTTTGTTTGTCGGGGTTACTTTTCATTACCTTTTCAATTTCTTCTGATATTATCTCATATTCCGTTTCTTTTATAGGTTTCAATAAATCTGTTTCAAGGGAAATATTAATTGCAGAATTTCGATAGGAACTTACTGATTGAGTTAAATACTTTAATCGTTCATCTTTTTGTACCATATGCCAGGCTACTTGATCAGTAATCAAAGCATCAAATCCTATCATGGTAGCAAGGCTGATAATACTCCTTAATATAGTTATACCTATACCGGTACCGGCAAGGCAAGGTATTGCTTTTACTACTACAGCAGGTGCTACTTCCCAACTTATATAAAAAGTTGCTGCTATAACAATTATAGCAGGGATTAATCGGACATATCTCTCATTTCTTTCATCTGTATATTTAGGATTATATTTAAAACGTTCAGCTACATATTTTGCAAGCATATTATGATGATCCAAAATAGCCATAACATCCTTTTCTTGAACTCCATTATCCGGCACCAATGCCGTTTTATTCCACATAGGGGATTCTTCCGGATAAATATTATAGTATAAAAAATTATTATATGACTGCCTTAAGTGTTCAGGGGAACCCCATTTGTTATATCCACCCGGATAAGGAGTAGGTTTTAAATCTTCAGGATTTGTATAATCTTCACTATTTAACAAATCTTCTTCTAAACTAGCAACAAATTTTTTGGGACTGATTGCACCAACTTCATAATAATCATATTCAAAAGACATAGCAGGTTTATAATCCCCCACCGCTTTCTTTTTATAAAAATCATCTTGGACAGGAGGAAGATCCGCCACTCTCTGCGCAAATACCTGTGTAGGTGTCATTAAAAATAATAAAATCAAAATTAAAAAACAAGCTATAAATTTTTTCATATTTAATATTCCCTTTGCTATATTGTAATGTTTTTTAAATGTTTTGACAAGGGATTTTAGTCCCATATCTATATAGGCCTTTTGGGAACTAAAATACCCCCCGCCGTAAAGGCGGAGGGCATTTGAGTTTCAAACCTAAAAAACTATTTTTTAAGTAATGCGGTTAAGCCCGGTAATTCTTTACCTTCAACAAATTCCATACTTGCACCGCCGCCGGTAGAAGCATGGGAAACTTTGCTTGATGAAATTTTGGCTTTTTTAAGAACATTTAAACTGTCCCCACCGCCGATAATGGTGATGGCACCGTTTTCTGTCATTTTAACTAAAGTTTCTGCTATAGCAAAACTGCCTTTTGCATAACTTTCCATTTCAAATACACCGACAGGACCATTCCAAAATACTGTTTTGCATTTCAGTAATTCTTCTTCAAACAATTTAATGGTTTTCGGCCCGATATCAAGCCCCATATAACCGGTTGGAATATTAGGGGTTTCGGTTGTTACTGTAGGGATACCGTCTTTAAACTCTTGGGCACAAACATTGTCAACAGGCAGTAAAAGTTTAACGCCTTTTGCTTTAGCCTTTTCCATAATACTCTTGGCTTCTTCAATTTTATCCGCTTCGAGTAAGGAATTTGAAACTTCATAACCAAGTGCTTTATTAAAAGTAAAAGCCATACCGCCACCGACGATTAAAACATTAACTTTATCAAGCAAATTATTTAAGACCATAATCTTGTCTGAAACTTTTGCACCGCCGATAATTGCAGCAAAAGGGCGGGCAGGGTTTTCAATAGCACCACCTAAAAACTCAACTTCTTTTTGAATTAAATAACCGGCTGCTGCAGGTAAAAACTTGGTAATTGCACTGGTGGATGCATGGGCGCGGTGAACGGTACCAAAAGCTTCTTGAACAAAAACATCGCCTAGTTTTGCAAGTTCCTTAGCAAAATTTTCATCATTTTTTTCTTCTTCGGGGTGGAAGCGTAAATTTTCAAGCAAAACAATTTCGCCCGGCTTTGCGGCTGCAACCGCAGCTTGTGCTTCCGCTCCGATGCAATCTTTACCGAAATGCACTTTTGTACCCATAATTTTTTCAACTTCCGGTGCAACAGGTGCTAAAGAAAATTCCGGTGCTACTTTGCCTTTTGGGCGGCCAAGGTGTGCAATTAAAACAAGTTTGCAACCTTGCCCTAGAAGATATTTCACGGTTTTTTCCGTTGCGGTAATGCGTTTTGGATTATCAACTTTACCGTCTTTTAAAGGAACATTATAGTCAACCCTCATTAAAACGGTTTTACCTTTTAAATCTACATCTTGAATTTTAACAATATCATTTAAGTTCATAAAATCTCCTATAAAAAAAGGCGCCCAAAGTGAGCGCCTTTTTTAATATTAAAGTTATTTGTTGACTGATGCCATATGGGCAATCAAATCAAGAACTTTATTGGAATAACCGATTTCGTTATCATACCAAGAAACGACTTTAACGAAAGTATCGGTCAAAGCAATACCGGCTTTTGCATCGAAAATTGATGTGCGTGTATCACCGAGGAAATCTGAAGAAACTACTGCATCTTCTGTATAACCTAAAATACCTTTGAGTTCACCTTCGCTGGCTTCCTTCATA
>CAMUXX010000060.1 GCA_947164805.1 uncultured Elusimicrobia bacterium
TGAAGATGAAGTATTAAAAACAGAATACTTTGATTATGAATTACTTAGTACAGGTGTTTTGGCTTCAAGGAATAATAAAGAATATTCCATATACCGTGATTATGAAACCTCACAAATAATGTGTACCCCAAGTTCGCATTTTGTTTGTGATGACCTTGGAGCATTTACCAAAGAACCTTGCGAAAAGGTTGGTATGGCATGGGCAAACACAAACAGTACTTGTTATAAAGATGAAAAAACAAGGTGTAAAGGTTTATATGATGATGATACCTGGAACGGCGAATTTTGCGGATATACAAATACTAAAGGTCAAGAAATTGGTGAAGGTATGGAATGTCATGGAAATAACTATCAAGGTTGTGGTAACTCTATTATTAATTCAGGGGGGACTTGTAGTGGTAGTAATTATCAGGCATGCTACGCCTCTACTATAAATGCTGGTGGTACTTGTAAAGGCCCATGTCCACAAGTTACAATTAATAATGGGGGAATTTGTGAGGGGGGATGCGGTTC
Source organism: uncultured Elusimicrobia bacterium (assembly GCA_947164805.1). Classification (GTDB taxonomy): domain Bacteria; phylum Elusimicrobiota; class Elusimicrobia; order Elusimicrobiales; family Elusimicrobiaceae; genus Proelusimicrobium. The sequence goes on from CAMUXX010000060.1 coordinate 514, forward strand.
TTCTATAATTAACAATGGAGGAATATGTCTTGGTGTAGGACAAGATGCCTGTTCCGGCGCAACAGTTAATACAGGAGGGCTTTGTTGGGCTAAAGAAGGTTATAGTGGTTTGCACAGATGTAATTATTCTACACTAAATGGCGGAAAATGTCAGGCAGATACAAGTTTTTCTTGCAATTCTGTTACCGTAAATGATGGCGGCAGAATTGTGTGTAAGGGTCTCTGGGAAACTTGTAATAGTACAAAATATAATGGTACAGGATGTTGTGAAGGTGTTTGTAAAGCAAATGCACCTAAATGTAATTGCCCTATTGATGAAGAAACAGGTATGCACAAAACAAGTTGTTAGAAAATATTTCCCCTGCTCATGCAGGGGAATTTTATGTGTTCTTATTATAAATGCGGTAAGTTTTGGTTTTGTAACAGCCGGTTTCTTGTACCACTGAAATTATTGGTTTATTATCTTCCAAAAGCCAAGAAAGTTCGGCCTTATGCCAACCCTTTTTAACAGATTTATCAATAATTTCATTAACTACCAAGAGTTCAAGCCCTCGCCCGCGGTGGTTTGGGTGCACGCCAAGCATAAGCATGCGGCAGTCATCCATATTAAAATACGCTTTTACCGCTTTAAAAATTTTGCCGATACCTTTATTTTGCTGCCATTCTTTTAAAACTTTATTAAAATTCGGCACACATATTGCAAAGGCGGCAACCTCATTTTCTACTTCGCAGATGGTAGTCATTTCCGGTTTAACTATGGTTTTTAATTCTTTTGCAGTTTGTTTTATTTCTGCGTCGCTTATTGGTACAAAACCCCAGTTTTGCGCCCAAGATTCATTATAAATTTTGCAAATTGTATCAACTTCTTTATCAAAATTTTTTAAATTTATGGGCCTAAAGTGTATATCCTTATTCTTCTTAAAACGTTCAATTAATTTTTGCATACGCGGCGTCATTTTTTCTTTATCTGTACGTTCAAAAGCAACAAGGTCTTTTGCTTTTTCAAAACCACAACTTTCTATGAGTTCATCATAATATGAAAAATTATAAGGCATCATTATAAAAGGGTCTTTATCAAAATTATCAAGCAATACACCGCAAGTGTGATTGGTACTCGGGTTTACCGGGCCTTGCATGGTGGTGTAGCCCCTTTTCCAAAGCCAATTTCCTACGGCAGTAAACAAACAATTTGCCGCGCGTGTATCATTTATACAATCAAAGAAACCAAAGAAACCCGTCTTATCTTGCCAATGTTTATTATGGGCAATATTTGTTAAAGCACATATACGCCCTATAAGTTCATCATCTTCATAAAGCAAGAAAAGAGCCCTTTCATTATTTTGCCAAAAAGGGTCTTTAGTCAGTAAATTTACGATATTGCTTTTTAAATCGGTTATATAATGGGGGCAACCTTTATAAAGTTTAAAAGGAAAATCAACGAACTTTTTTACATCTTTAGTTTCAATTACTTTAAACATTATTTTATTATGCCAAGTTCACGGCCTGCTTTGGTAAATACTTCAATAATTTTATCAATTTGCTCGTCGGTATGTGTAGCCATTAAGGTAACACGCATCATACATCTGTTTGGGGGAACAGCAGGCGGAATAACCGGGGTTGTAAATATACCGCCGTCCAAAGTAGCGCGCCACATTTTAAAACAAGTTTCCATTTCTCCGACAAAGTCCGGTACTATCGGTGTTTGTTTTTTACCAATATCAAAGCCGGCTTTTTTAAAACCATTCTTAAGGCGTTCTGAATTAGCCCAAAGTTTATCTTTGCGGCTCATATCGTTACTTATTAAATCTATTGCGCGGGAAATTGACGCAACTGATGCCGGTGGTAAAGCAGCTGAAAAGATTTGGCTTCTTGCACTATGCCTTATATAATGGATAATATCAGCATCCCCGACAACAAACCCGCCCACGCTCGCAAAAGTTTTTGAACAGGTGCCGACTACTAAATCAACTTCCTTATGCAAATTGAAATGCTCACAAGTACCGCGCCCGGTTTTACCCAAAACGCCTGTTGCATGGGCATCATCAACAACAATTCTTGCACCGTATTTTTTGGCAAGTTTAACAATTTCCGGCAAATTACAAATATCGCCTTCCATACTGAAAACGCCGTCTACAACAATCAGTTTACCCTTGTCTTCCGGTATTCTAGATAGGACTATTTCCAAGTCCTTCATGTCATTATGTTTAAAACGTACCATTTCTGCTTCAGAAAGTTTTACGCCATCTAAAATACTTGCATGGTCAAGTTTATCAACTATAGCAACATCACCCTTCCTAAGCAAACTTGAAATCACACCTAAATTCATCTGATACCCGGCAGAAAATATTAGACCGGCTTCTTTACCTTTAAATTTAGCAAGTTTTGCTTCAAGTTCTTCTGCTGCAACGGTATTACCGTTTAAAAATCTTGAACCGGCAGAACCTGTACCGTATTTTGAAACGGCTTCAAGTGCTGCTTCCTTCATTTTAGGATCATTAGCAAGACCTAAATAATTGTTAGAACCTGCCATAATATATTTTTTACCTTTAAGTATAACTTCCGGCCCTTGTGCCGAGGAAATTGGTTGAAAATAGCCGTAAATGCCAAGTTCCATTAAACGTTTTGCTTCTTTAAAATTTTTGCACTTTTCAAATATATCTGCCATAATTTTACCTATAATAAATATTTTACCTTATTGTGAGGCAATTTTGTTAATTAAATTTGTTGTGGAACGCCCTTTAACTAAAGGGAACAAAACCACACGACCTGCAAATTGTGAACCGACAACTTTCTTATTTCTATAATCAGCCCCTTTTACCAAGATATCCGGTTTAACAATTTTGATAAGTTCAAGCGGGGTATCCTGTGTAAATAAACAAACGGCATCTACTGCACCTAAAGATGCTACCACTAGGGCACGATCGGCTTGTTTATTTATTGGCCGTTTTGGGCCTTTCAAACGTTTGATAGAAGCATCACTGTTTAAACCTAGCACTAAAACATCGCCTTTACTTTTGGCAAATTCTATACTGCTTACATGGCCTGCGTGTAAAATATCAAAACAACCGTTTGTGAAAACAATTTTTTTACCTTCCGCTTTTGCTTTCTTTATAAAAGCGGCAAGTTTTGCACGCGTCATTATTTTATTTTTTGCCTTCATTTAAAATTTCCTCTACCAAGGCGGTATTTATTTTGCCTTCTTGGAATTTTTTGTTTTGTAAAATAAGTTTATGAAAATCTAAAGTGCTTTTTAGACCTTTAATTCTAAATTCATCCAAGGCCCTTTGTGCGCGTTTTAAAACCTGCTCTCTATTCGGTGCACTGATAATAAGTTTGGCAATCAAACTATCATAAAAAGATGGTATTTCATAACCGGAATATACTGCACTGTCCACCCTAACTCCCAAGCCGTCAGGTGTATGAAAATAAGAAACAAGCCCGGAATTAGGTAAAAAGTTTTGCTCATAATCTTCTGCATTTATTCTAAATTCCATTGCATGGCAAGTGATTTTTTGTGCCTCAGCCTGGGTTAAAGTTAAAGGCTTGTTTTGCGCAATTTCAATTTGTATTTTAACTAGGTCAATTCCACCGCAAACGGCTTCTGTTACTGGATGTTCAACCTGAAGGCGGGTATTAACTTCCATAAAATAAAAATTTTTATTTTCGTCCATCAAAAATTCAACGGTACCTACACCGCTATATTCGGCCTGTTTGACCATAGCCACTGCCGCAGCAATAAGTTTTTTACGAATTTCCGGCGTTACGAACGGGGAAGGAGATTCTTCAATTAATTTTTGGTTTTTGCGCTGCATGGAACAATCGCGTTCCGCAAAGGCAATTACATTACCGTAATTATCTGCTGCAAATTGTACTTCTATGTGGCGCGGGCTGATTAAAAGTTGTTCGAAATAAACATCATCATTATTAAAAGCGATTTTGGCTTCCGCTTTAGCTGTTTCAAGGGCTGTTTCAAAGGTGTCCTCTGTTTGGGCTATGCGCATACCGCGCCCACCTCCGCCGAGGGATGCCTTTATCATTAAAGGGAAACCTATTTTTTTTGCTTCAAGTAAAAAATTATCTTTTACAACTCCACTACTACCTTTTACAACAGGCACACCTGCTTTTACGGCAATTGCACGCGCTTGTGCTTTTTGGCCGAGTGTGGAAATTGCCTCGGCACTTGGGCCTATAAAATCAATACCGGCAGCAATAACTTCTTTGGCAAAATCTGCATTTTCTGAAAGAAAACCGTAACCGGGGTGAATTGCTTCCGCTTTTGTTATTTTGGCTGCAGCAATAATTGCATCGATATTTAAATAACTTTCCTTGCTTGGGGCCGGGCCTATACAAAGGGCTTCATCGGCAGCAAGAACATGTGCGGAAAGTTTATCTTCTTCAGAATATACCGCAACGGTTTTAATATCCATTTCCTTTAAAGTACGAATAACTCTTAAGGCGATTTCACCGCGGTTTGCAACTAAAATTTTTGTATATTTTTTTTCTTTCATAAGCTAATCAATAAAAAATAGGGGCTGATTATATTCTACGGCGGTATCTTCTTTTATGGATATAGATTTTAATATTCCTGCTTTAGGTGCCAAAATATTTACTGTTTTTTTATGACTTTGCACCACGCCTAAAAATTGGCCCTTTTTCAAGGTCATACCTTCTTCAAGTTTTGCTTTTTCTTTATTACTTTTTGATTTATAGATACCGATAGCGGGTGCAAGAACTTTAGTTAATTTCGAGGTGTAACTGTTAAAAGCGGTTTCCGCGCTTCTAAATTCAACGGTTACTGCCCCGCGTTTACAGATTAGTTCCTGCAAATCGGTTGTTTTTGCCCATTTTATAAAGTCATATAATGTTGCTGTGTCCATATACTAAATGATAGCATTTTTGGAGCATATTTTATATATATGGAACATCTAATGTCCGGAAATTAAATTAAATATTTGTGTGGCAAATTCTTGCGGAGTTTTATCTTTAAAATCATTTTCATTTAATGACTTAAAAATTTGATGCTGTTTTTTGCTTTTGCAAAAAATATCAAAAATATCTTCGCTTTTTTCTAAAGAAAAAGAGAGTTCTTTATTATTTTTAACTATGTAAGGTAAAAGTTGAGCGGTATGCAGGAAAATATCTGTATCATTTAAATTTTGGAAAACAATTTCCCTAAATTCTTTACTGTCTTTGGCTGTAAATTGTTGATAAGGTACATCAAATAATTGATCGCTTATCAAAGTAACTTTTGCACCGCAAATATATAAAAAATCTGCAAGTGTTTTGCCAAAGTTTAAATTACCGTAGGTAGTTAAATAAAATTTTCCGCAAGGCTCTTTAATGTTTCCGTTTGTAATCAAAATATTTTTGCCTTTTAATTTCCCTTGAAATTGTAAAAGTTTTTCAAGTTCCTGACAAATTAAATCTATATTAGGTAATGCACCTTTTGGGGAATCCATTACAATTGCACCGCGTTTTCTTAAAGCGGAAATATTTGCTTGTGTTGCCGGGTTAAACCACATACCCGGGTTCATGGCAGGTGCTATAAGCATAGGTTTTTGCCAAGCACATAAAACGGAACTGAGCAAATTATCCGCTACACCTAAAGCAACTTTACTGATTGTTTGTGCCGTTGCAGGTGCAAGCAAGAAGATATCCCCCTCCTCTGCTAAACTTTTATGATTTTCATCAAATTTTTTAG
>CAMUXX010000061.1 GCA_947164805.1 uncultured Elusimicrobia bacterium
GCTGCGCAGCAGATTTAAGATGATTTTTGATTTTCTCTGCGACGAAGAGTACCGCGAAGTACGGTGAGCGTAGCGACATCTCGGTACTCTAGGAAAAGAAAAACTAAAATTTACCAAAAAGAATTAGTCGGCACAAAATGTAAACTGCAGATTTTCTATTTTATTTCTGTATTGCGACTTTGCCGGCACGGCCCTTAAGATAGCCAAGAATAATTTCCCCCTCTTTAGCATCCTTTGCATTTTTGGCTATATCTTTAAGCGGGCAAATCGTGTAACCGCGTTTTAAGGCACCGCGTAAAATTGCTTCAAATTGTTTGATTTTGCTACGGCCTTCCATTTCCCCATGCACGGTTATAACATTTAAGCCGGGTTTTAGAGAATTTAAATAGAAATCTGCGATAGTTTCATCATTTATACCGTCAAGGCCTAAAATTTCGTCCATTGTAGGTAAGGTAGAAGATATTTCCAAAGTTTTAAAATTTTTACCTTCAAAAACAGGATAAAAAGGTAATTTACCATTACGACCGTTACTGACATAATCAAAATTTAAACTATCCAAAGCCGCCAAAGCATTGGCTGTTATTTGCCAACCCGGTGCTGCAAAAGTATGAGGTTTTTTGCCACTCAACTTTTCAAAAATTTCCACCGCTTTTAATAAATCGGCACGAATTTCCGTATACGATAATTTAGGCAATTTATCTTGCCATTTAACATGGTCCCAAGCATGGACACCGCACTCATGGCCGGCTTTTACAGTATCAATAAAAACTTGAGGATGGTCTTTAACAATCATTGGTGCAGGCAAAAGTGTGCCGTACATCATGGTTTTAAGGCCATAGGTGCTTGGGGCTTTTGTTCTAAACATTTTGCTGATAAAACCTTTCCTAAAAATTCTGAAAATTGCTTTGCCGGAATTATCAGGCCCAAAGGAAAAATAAACAGTTGCTTTAAGACCAAATTTATTTAAAACTTCCACCATGGCAGGTACGCCTTTAAGGTAGCCTTCCAAAGTATCAACATCAACTTTTACCGCTAAAATATTTTTATTTTCTGACATATAAATTAAGTTCCCTCTCATCATGGCCGATATATTCAAAATTTTCAATGCCCGGCACTCGATTAATATGTTTATCTTTTACTACTATATAAAGTTTTTGGTTTTCCTGTAAAGGCTGATTAAGATATGCCTCAATATTTTCAGATTCTATAAACCAATTATCAGCATCTTGGGCCTTACTTCGCCCGAAGGCAAGTTCACCTGTTCTTTCATAAATTACTATACGGTGCTTTGTATAGAAGGGCATATCTTGCTTATAAGTTTGGAAATGCAAAACAATATCTTGCGGTTTTAAAATGGGTTTAAGAATATTGCTTAAAGTTTTTGTGGACCTTTGCGTTGCAAGAGCACTAAAGGCCGGTAAACTGACTGCCAAGAAACAAAATGCAAAAATACTATAGGCAATAAGTATTTTTTTGGCTTGTTTTCTATAAATCCAAAAACAGATACAAAACACAAAACAAAGCGCGCAAATCAAAATTGCCGGGGTTTTATAAACTAAGGCCTCATTTATGCGTTTTAAAGGTATAAAACCGTTAAAAATTAAGACAACACCTAAACATAAAATAACTGTTAAAACAGTAAATACCCAAAGCCAGATTTTGGTAATTTTTGTATAGTCCTTTAAGGCTAAAATATTTTTGGCAATCAAAATTGCCAGCGGCGGAAATACCGGCAAAATATACGGTATAAGTTTTGAACTTGAAGCCGAGAAAAATAAAGTTATTATAACAACCCACAAAATTAAATAAAGATTAATTTGTTGTTTGTTTAAATAATTTTTTACATTTACAAATAAACCTAAAGTCCACGGGAACAAACCGCCTATTATAACAGGGATAAAGAACCAAAACGGCTCATATCTGTCATGCATTTTTGTTGCATAGCGCAGGAAATGTTCTTGAATAAAAAAGAAGTAAAAAAAGTCCGGGTTCTTTTTGCAAACTAAATAAAAAGGCGGTACACATACAAGAAAAAATACCAATATTGCAGGTGTTAAGAATAGCCGTTTTAAAATTTTAAAGTCACGCGTAAAGAGCATAAAAAAGAATATTACGCCGCCAGGCAAAACTATGCCGATTAGTCCCTTTGCCAAGGTCGCCAAAGCCAAAGCAATATAAAAAATGTATAGCCATCTTTTTTTGTTTTCTTTATAAAAAATATAAAAACTAAAGAGTGAAAGTGTAAGCAGGGCAGATAGTGTCATATCAATAATATTTACCCTGGAAAGTGCAAAAAACAAACCGCTTGTTCCAAGAATTACGGTTGATAAATTGGCAATATTTTCATCTTCAAATTTACGGGCAACAAACCAGGTTAAGAAGATGGACATTAAGCCCATTACTACCGAAGTAAATCTTGCACCGAATTCGTTTTGCCCAAAAACAGCAAAAGAGGCCGCAGTAAGCCAATAATACAAAGGCGGTTTTTCAAAATACAAAACATGGTTTAGAGTAGGTGTTAAAAAATTACCGCTTTCAAGCATTTCACGCGGTATTTCCGCATAGCGGCCTTCATCGGGGTTCATCAAACCATAACCGCCGATATTACAAAAATACAAAATGACAAAAGCAATACAAATAAAATATTTTAAATTGCGTCTGTCCGTAAAAAACTTAATTATATTTTGCATTTATTTTATTTTGCCTTTTTTGAAATCTTTAAGATACAAGGCAAGTGTTTTGCGCACCATTTCTTTTAAAGAAATTTTCGGTTCCCAACCGAAAGTATTGCGCATATTGTCAATGCTGGGTAAGCGATCTTGTGCATCCTGGTAAGTACCGCCGTAATATTGCTTGGCATCTTGCACGATAATTTGCGCCTTATCGGCCATTGGTTTATACTCTTTAAATTCCTTCATCGTTTCAACAATGGTGTAAGCAAGTTCTTTAATGGAATGATTATTTTTGGGGTTACCGATATTAAAAATTTTACCGTCTGCTTTGCCGCCTTTATTTTCAATAATAAGCATTAAAGCGTCAAGGCAGTCATCAATATAAGTAAAACTTCTGCGTTGTTCACCGCCGTTAACTAAAACAAGTGGGCGGCCTGTTACGACATCATAAAACATTTGTGTAATACTTCTTGCCGCGCGGTGTTTTGCATCTTCAAAAGTATCAAGGCGTGTACCTACCCAATTAAAAGGCCTAATTAAAGTATATTTTAAACCTTGTTCTTGTGCATACGCTGCAATAACGCGGTCCATCATTTGTTTACCGCAAGAATAAATCCAACGCATTTTGTTTATCGGGCCTGTCATTAAAGGTGATGTTTCTTCATTTAAAACTTTATCCGGGCTCATACCGTAAACTTCGGATGTAGACGGGAAAATAACCCTCTTATTATGCTTAACGCACATACGGACAACTTTTAAATTTTGTTCAAAATCAAGTTCAAAAGTCCACACAGGTTTTTTAATATAATACATTGGTTTTGCAACACCGACTAAAGGTAAAACGACATCTGCTTCTTTGACCTGGTTTTCAATCCAGCGGTCCGCTTTAAAAATATCACCTTTTTTAAAGGTAAAATTAGGATGTTTTAAACCTTTTAAGTTGCGCCTTGCATAGTCAAAAGCAACCACTTTCCAGTCGGTTGTATTTAGAATTCTTTCGGTTAAATGTGAACCGATAAAACCATCAGCACCAAGTATTAAAACTTTCATTTTTGTATCTCCTGTACTTCAAAATCTGAAATTTCCAAATCGTTTGTGGCAGTAGTTATGATATATGGGTTTTTTGAAACCGTTTTGCCCGGCTCTGCCTGTGTTTTTGTAGGCAAAACTTTAGCACGCCAAATAATAATTTTTTTGCCGCCTTCTTCAAAAAACGCACCGGGGAAAGGTCTTGTTACTGCCCTGATTAAATTATAAATTGTTTGTGCCTCAGTATTCCAATTTATTAAACCGTCTGCCGGGGTACGGCGGCCGAAATATGTACTTACAGACATATCTTGCTTACGCGGTTTTAAATTTTTTGTTTCAATTAAAGGGTAAACTTCTTTAATAATTTCACAAGCGGCAGCAGTTACTTTTTTTGTTAAAGTTAAGGCGGTGTCCTCATTATCAATAGGCACAACTTTTTGGCCTACAATATCGCCTGCATCTGCTTTGGCTACCATATAATGCAAGGTTGCACCTGTTTCCTTTTCCCCTTTAACAAGCACCCAATTTATCGGCGCTCTGCCACGATATTTAGGTAGTAAAGAACCGTGCATATTAAAAGCACCAAAAGGCGCAAGTTTTAAAATTTCATCACTTATCAAAGAGCGGTAATAAACGGATAAAATAATATCCGGTGCTAAACTTTTGATATTTTGTACATCTTCCTCAGTTAACTTTTCCGGTGTATAAGTTGGAATATTATGTTTTTGCGCCAAAAGTTTAACGGAAGGGAACCAATTTTCTTTTGGGTTATCTTCATAAGTATAAACACCTATAATATTAGCACCCATTTTGATAAGTTCTTCCAAAACGGCGGCACCCGTCATACTGAAACCGAAAAATAAAAGTTTAGGCCTAGATTCCATATTCTTCTTTGATAACGAATTTGGGGCGTTTTCTGACTTCCTTAAACAAGCGCCCTATATATTCCCCCGTAATACCTATTGCGCTAATCATAAACCCAATTAAGAAAAACAATATTGCAAACAATGTAAACACACCGTTTGTGTCATCAGCCGAGGCCCCATAAATTATACGCAAAGCAATCAAATAAGATGCAAGCAAAAAACTTAAACCGGAAATTACCATCCCGGAAATTGTTATAAATTGGAGCGGCACTAAAGAAAAACTTGTCATCAAATCAAAATTTAAACTGATTAAGCGGAACAGGCTGTATTTTGATTCCCCCTCCATACGCTTGCTATGGGAAATTTCAATTTCCACCGGATTTACCGCAAATTTTTGTGCAAAAGCAGGGATAAATGTTGTGGCTTCATCGCTTTGTGCGATAATATCAGTTATACGCCTATCATAAGCACGTAACATACACCCGTAATCATGTATTTTTAAACCTGTAATCTTATTTGTTACAATATTCACGATTTTAGAGGCAAATTTCCTAAAAAACGGGTCATCCCTTTTTGCACGGATGGTACCGACAACATCATGCCCTTTATCATATTCCGCTAGCATTTTTCCAATTTCTTCCGGCGGGTTTTGGAGGTCTGCATCCATTGTTACCACTACATCTCCGGTTACTTTGGTAAAGCCTGCAACTATTGCCATGTGCTGCCCAAAATTACCGTTAAAATCAATGATTCTGACGACATCTTTGCGCTTTTCATACATGGCTTTAAGTTGATCAATACTGTCATCTTTACTGCCGTCATTTACGAAAATTATTTCGTATGGGCGGTTTAATTTATCTAATACAGGGAAAGTGCGCTCAAATAATTTCGGTAAAGATGCACTTTCATTATACACAGGTATTACTACTGATAACTTTTTCATTTTAAATGCTCTTTTAATATTTGTTTGGTGGTGTTTATTACATCTTCAACATCTTGCTCAGTCATAGCCGGGAATAACGGTAAAGATACGATATGTTCACCCACATATTCGGCTTCCGGGTAATCTTTAACATCCCAGCCAAAAGTTCTCTGATAATAACTGAATGTCGGTATTGCCTGATAATGCAAAGCGGTGCCTATATTTTGCTCACCCATAAGTTTCATAAAATCATCACGGGTGATATTTAAAACTTCGGTGTCAATTAAAGGTGTAAAAATATGCCAAGAATGCAAATCACCGTTATTAACGGGGGCCGGCAAAATTAAACCTTTTGTATCTTTAAAAGCGTCCATATATTTTGCCACAATTTCCGCACGGCGTTTGTTAAAATCTTCAAGTTGCTTCATTTGGGAAATACCGATTGCCGCCTGAATATCAAGCATATTGTATTTTAACCCCAAAAGTGAAATATCATAATGCGTTTTGCCTTTTGCCGCGTAGCGGTTCCAAGCACCTTTGCTCATACCGTTTTGGCGCATAATATAAACTGCCTCGGCGGCTGCTTCATCACTTAAACAAACCATACCGCCTTC
>CAMUXX010000062.1 GCA_947164805.1 uncultured Elusimicrobia bacterium
TGCATCAAAACATCACCGTAACAGGCAACCATCAAACCGCGTATTAAAACTTTATAACCTAAAGAAAACCCTGTTTGGTTTGCGGTATTTCCGCTAACATTTAATGTTAGAACCGGAATATATTCCATATTACATTGTGCCAAAGCGCGACGCAGCAGCCCCGCATAATTTGAGGCACGGCAACCGCCGTTTGTTTGGCTTACAAGTATGGCAATTTTATGCGTATCAAATTTACCGTCTTTTATTGCTTGAAGTATTTGCCCGATAACCACAATAGCAGGGTAGCAAACATCATTATTTACATTTTTCAAGCCGAGTTCTATTGCTTCTTTACTAACCGTCGGCAGTTGCACAACCTTATAGCCTTCACTTTCAAACATTGCTTCAATAAATTGAAAGTGAATAGGCGACATTTGCGGAATTAAAATTGTATGTGTCTTCTTCATTTCCGGTGTAAATTGCGCAGGGGCATGGGTAGTTTTTTTCTTAACGCTATTATCATGTTTCATATCGCGCATTGCGGCAAGAAGTGAGCGTATACGTATTTTTGCCGGGCCCAAATTTTCCCCTTCATCAATTTTTATTTGTGCGTATAAACGGCCTTTTGAGTTGACAATATCTTCAAGCTGCTCTGCCGTAATTGCATCAACACCGCAACCGAAGGAAACAAGTTGCAACACTGCTAAATTATCCGTATTTTCCGTAAAAGAGCCGGCATGGTACATGCGAGAATGGAAAGTCCACTGATCGCGGGCCCAAAGTTTATCAAAGTTTGAATGCAGATGGGAAACAGAATCTTCCGTCAAAACTGCAAGCCCGCAGGCATTAACAAGTTCCGGTATACCGTGGTTAATAGCAGGGTCAATATGATAAGGATGCCCTGTTAAAATTATACCAAACTCATTTTTTTCTTCAAGTTCTTTTAATGCTTGCTCTCCGGCTTTGCGAATATCTTCCCTAAACTTTTTCTGCTCGGTAAATGCTTTTTTTACAGCTTGTTGTAAGGTCTTTAAAGTGATGCGTTTAAATAATTTAATTTTGCGCAAACGCTGTGGCAAAATCTTTTCGTCTAAAGGTAAAAAGGGTGAATAATAGGGAATACCGCTTTGCATAACCTCACTAATATTTTTGGAAAGTAATTCCGGGTAACTTGTTACAATCGGGCAATTATAAAAATCTTCTTGGGAGGCAAACTCTTTTTGGCTTTTCGGTAAACACGGGAAGAAAATAGAGTCTACTTTTTTATTAATTAAATCCATTATATGCCCGTGTGCAATTTTAGCCGGGTAACAAACCGTTTGCGAAGGTATGGAACTGTAACCGCTAAAAAATAAATTTTTAGATGAGGGTGCTGATAATTCTACCCTAAAACCGAGTTCCGTTAAAAGTGTAAACCAAAGCGGATAAGTTTCAAACATACCAAGTGCGCGTGGCAAACCCACAATTCCGCGTTTTGCTTTTTCTTTTGCCAAAGGTGTGTAGTAATTAAACAAGCGGTCATATTTGAATTTGTATAAATTGATATGTTGGTTTTTTGCCATACCGGCACCGCGTTCGCAGCGGTTACCGGAAACAAAATTCTGTTTACCGCCAAAGTTTGTAACAGTTAACATACAATGGTTTGAACAACCTTGGCAGCGTATGTTTTTTGTCGTGGTTTTAAGTTTGGCAATTTCTTGGGCACTTATTAATTTTGTTTTTTTACCGTCTTCCGGCCCGCGTTTTTTGGCAAGTAATGCAGCGCCGAAAGCACCCATCAAACCTGAAAGCCCCGGGCGTATTACAGGTTTGCCAACTTGTATTTCCAATGCTCTTAATAATGCATCATTTAAAAATGATCCACCTTGCGCAACAATACAATCCCCAAGTTCTTCAACATTATGTATTTTAATAACTTTGTAGCAAGCATTTTTTATTACAGAGTATGATAAACCTGCCGCGATATCCCCCACTTTGGCACCCTCTTTTTGTGCTTGTTTTACCTTTGAATTCATAAACACAGTACAACGTGTACCGAGGTCCACAGGGTTTTGCGCGGTTAAAGCCGCTTCAACGAAATCAGGCAAATTCATGTGCAGGGATTTTGCAAAATTTTCAATAAAGGATCCACAGCCTGCACTGCATGCTTCATTTAGTCCGATGCGTTCAATTACCCCGTTTTTTAAGGACATACATTTTATGTCTTGCCCACCGATATCTAAAACGAAAGTTGCCTTGGGTGCAAAAAATGTGGAGGCAGTACAGTGGGCAACGGTTTCAACTTCATCAATATCTAATTTTAAACCGGCTTTAAGTAAGGCACTGCCGTAACCTGTTGCAGCGGCGGCTTTTATCACAAGCCCCGGTTTTTTGCGTGCATAAATTTCTTTTAAAATATTTAAAGCTAAAGTAAAAGGATCACCGTTATTTGAACCGTAATACGAATATAAAAGGCGGTTATTATCATCAATAAGTGTTGCTTTTAAAGTAGTAGAGCCACTGTCTATACCTAGGTAAGCCGGCCCTTCATAGTCTTCCAAAGAGAATTTTTCAACATTAGTTTTTTTATGGCGTTCCAAAAATTCTTCACGCTCTTTTTGATTTTTAAATAAGGGCGGTAATTTTTGGATATCGTTTTCTTCCCCCAAACTTTCCAAAGACTTTATAAGGTTAGTTAATTTATAATCTTTCTCATTAGAATTTAAAGCATATAAAGCAGCACCGAGTGCAACAAAAATTTCCGCATTTTCCGGCAATATTGCATGGGTTTCATCTAATTTAAGAGTACGAATAAAACATTGCCTTAAAGATTTTATAAAAGCAAGCGGCCCACCCAAAAATACAACAGTGCCGGTAATTTCGCGCCCGCGGGAAAGCCCTCCGATAAACTGGTTTACAACCGCTTGCATGATTGACATTGCAATATCGCTTTTCGCGCAACCTTCATTGATTAACGGTACAATATCGGTTTTGGCAAAAACGCCACAACGTGAGGCAATAGGGTAAATTGTTTTTGAAGTTAGAGCCAGTCGGTCCATTTCCCATATATCCATATTTAAAAATGATGCCATTTGGTCAATAAAAGCACCTGTTCCGCCTGCGCAGGTTTCGTTCATGCGTAAATCAATACCGCTGGTTAGAAAGGTTAATTTTGCATCTTCCCCGCCAAGTTCGATAATAACATCAGCATTTGGAATTTTATTTTTGATACTTAAACTCGAGGCTATAACTTCCTGCACAAAACTTAAATTCAAGCGTGTGCATAAAGACAATGCACCCGAACCTGTTAAAGCAAGTTTAAAAATTCTATCCGGGAATTTTGTGGTAACTTCACTTAAAATTGAAATTATTTTCCTACGTACATCCGACATGTGCCTTTGATATGTAGAATAAAGCACCGTACCTTTATCATCTATAATAACTACTTTTACGGTAGTGGAACCTACATCTATACCAAGATATAAAGTTTGCAATTCCATCATAGTTATTATATCAAATGTGAAGATAATAAATTTAAATTATTCTTTGTTTTCACGACGATTATTTCCGTTTTTATAAAATTTACAAAAAACTTTTTCCGGTTAATGTGGGAGGTATTTTTAGCCAAGTTGCGGCACTTTGGCCAAGGTCTGCATAAGTAGAGCGTTCGCCGATAAATTCCGGTTTAATACTTTTCCCAAATGCAATAACAGGTACATTTTCGCGCGTATGGTCTGTGCCTTTATAAGTCGGGTCACAACCGTGATCTGCAGTTATAAAAACAATATCGTCATCTTGTAAAATTTCGGCTAGTTCGGGCAAACGACTGTCAAAATATTCAAGGCCTTCGGCATAACCTTTTGTGTCGCGCCTATGGCCCCAAACCATATCAAAATCAACAAAATTTGTAAACACAATACTGCCGTCAGGTGCATTTTTTACTTGCTCTAAAGTAGTATTAAAAAGTTCTTCAAGCCCGCTTGCTTTTACTGCTTTTGTTATTCCTTGATGTGCATAAATATCTGCAATTTTGCCGATAGAAATTACTTGCCGCCCATTATCTTTGGCAATATCAAGCAAGGTTTTATTTGGTGGTTTAACGGAATAATCGTGACGGTTTTTTGTGCGAACAAAACCGCCTTTGCCGTCATCTTCAAAAGGGCGCGCAATAACACGTGCAATATTATAAGGTTTTAAATGTTTAAAGGCAATTTCGCAAAGTTTATAAAGTCTGTCTAAACCAAAATATTTTTCATGTGCGGCAATTTGGAAAACGCTGTCTGCCGAAGTATAACAAATAGGTTTACCTGTTTTTATATGTTCCGCGCCAAGTTCATTTATTATAACAGTCCCCGATGCCGCTTTATTACCCAAAATGCCTGGCAAGTTTGCCTCTTTACAAATTGCATCAATTAAATCTTTAGGAAAAGACGGATAATTTGGCGGAAAGTAACCCCAATCAAACAAAACGGGAACACCTGCCATTTCCCAATGACCGGAAGATGTATCTTTGCCTTTGCTGACTTCGCGCATAAAACCGTATTTTGACGGTAAATTTATTTTGGCTTGGCTTAAATTACCGGCAGGTATTTCCACACCGCAACTTGCTTGTGCGGATTTAAGCAAACCAAGCGCCGCCATATTCGGTACATTTAGACCGCCATTATTTTGTGCGATATGCAAAAGTGTATTTGCACCTTCATCCCCAAAGGCGGCGGCATCTTTTGCTCCGCCGATACCAAAACTGTCTAACATTAATATTATTGCTCTCATTTTTGCCCCCTACTTCTTTTTGTTTTTAAGTTTACCGCTTTGTAACTTCTTAACTTTTAATAAGAGTAATGCCTCTTTAATTTCTTGATCGGCTTGCTCAAGGTCAATGGCTTTATCGTTTTGCAAACGCGCGGACTTTGCTTTTTCAAGTTGCTGGCGGGCGGTTTCTTCGTCAATTTCATCTTGTAAAACTGCACCCTCAGCAAAAACACTGACATTATTATTTTCAATTTCCGCTATACCACCAAGAACGGCAAAAGTTTCGGTCTCTTCCCCGATTTTATAGCGTAAAACACCGTATTTTAAAGTCGTAATATACTCCGTATGCCCGGGCAAAATACCAAGTTCGCCTTTGCTGGCAGGAAGGACAACAAAATCTACTTCCTTATCCAAAACAGGCTTTTGCGGTGTAATTATTTGCAAACGGATTTTTGCCATTTATGCTTCCTTTGTTTTTAGTTTTTCGTAATTTGCAAGTACGTCTTCAATACCGCCGCAGTTAAAGAAGGCTTGCTCAGGTATATAATCATATTTACCGGCTAAAATATCTTTAAAACCTTGAACGGTATCTTTAATTTTTACATACTTACCGGGTACACCGGTAAACTTTTCAGCCACAAAAAACGGCTGTGATAAAAACTTTTGTATTTTACGCGCGCGTGCAACGGTAATTTTATCTTCATCGGAAAGTTCATCCATACCTAAGATTGCGATAATATCTTGCAAATCTTTATATTTTTGCAAAATTTTTCGGACTGCTTGTGCTGTGTCATAATGCTCTTGCCCCAAAATACGTGCGTCCAAAATACGCGAAGTGGAATCAAGCGGATCAACAGCCGGATAAATACCCAAACTTGCAAGTTGCCTTGAAAGAACTGTCGTAGCATCAAGGTGCGTAAATGTAGATGCTACACCGGGGTCCGTTAAGTCATCAGCAGGAACATAAACCGCCTGAATTGAAGTAATTGAACCGCGTTTTGTGGATGTAATGCGTTCTTGCAAAGCACCGATTTCCGTATTTAATGTAGGTTGATAACCCACAGCAGACGGCATACGACCAAGCAAGGCAGACACTTCTGAATTTGCCAAAACGAACCTAAAAATATTATCTAGGAAAATCAAAACATCTTGGCCTTTTTTATCCCTAAAATATTCCGCTTGCGTTAAGGCTGTTAATGCAACTTTTGCCCTTGCGCCTGGTGGCTCATTCATTTGCCCATAAACCAAAACTGTTTTATCTAAAACCGAAGAACCGTCGGATAGTTTACTTTCCTGCATTTCAAGCCATAAATCATTACCTTCGCGGCTGCGTTCCCCAACACCACCGAAAACGGAAC
>CAMUXX010000063.1 GCA_947164805.1 uncultured Elusimicrobia bacterium
TATAAAGGAAATTATGCGGGCGTTTTTCAATGGTAACTTCTTCAAATTTATCTTCGGGGCGGTAGCTTGTTTCAATCAATGAACCGGTGTTTAAATTTTTAAGTTTTACACGTACAACAGCGCGTGCTTGTGATTTGCGGTGATGTTGATATTCCAAAATTTCAACAAGTTCGCCGTTTTCGTTTTTAAATATTAAACCTTCCTTAAATTGAGGTGTTCCTATCATAATATTCTCCTATTTAGTTAATTTTATACTGCCTGTTTTTGTTATTAAAAAGGTATCTTCATACCTAATACCAAATTTGTTTTTGAAATAAAGCCCGGGTTCTATTGTAGTTAGTGCATTTTCTTTTAAAATTTCTTCACTTCTTTGGGAAAGTATCGGGCGCTCATGTATTTCAAGCCCCAAGTTATGCCCAAGCGAGTGAATAAAATATTTTGAAGCCTCAAAATTGTCTTCAAAATAATTGCGTGCTAAACTGTCCATTTCCTTCGCACTTTTGCCTGCTTTTAGGGCTTTGCTTGCGATGGTGTAAGCCTCAAAAACCGCATCAAAATAATGCTTAAATTCTGCGCTAGGTTTTTTGCCGAACCAAAAAGTGCGTGTCATATCAGAACAATAACCTTTATAGCGGCAACCGAAGTCAATTAAGACCGGCATTTCTTTTTTAAGTTTTAAATTTGAATTTATATGGTGCGGGTTTGCTGTGTTTTTACCAAATGCCATAATTGTATCAAAAGAAAAACCTTTGCCACCGAGTTTTGCTGTAATGCCCTCAAGCAGGTTTGCTGCTTCAATTTCCGTCATACCGGCTTTTAATTGTTTCTTAAAAATTTCAAAACTTTTTGAAGAAATTTCACACGCCTTTTTGATAAGTTTTATTTCATCTTTTGTTTTAACTTCGCGGATAAGCGAGGTTATTTTTGCCGCTTCTTTTACGCCTGCTTTATACAAAGCAATTCCGTTTAAATAAGTTGAGGCATAAGGATCAAAAACAAATTTTTTTGCTTGTTTACCGAGGTTTTTTACAAGGTCTGAAATATTAAGTGAATTAACAAAATTTAAAAACGGGCATTTATTTTTTATGTCGATTAAATACATATCCTTTGTGTAGCAAGTGGCTTTTTTAGGTGTTACAACAAGGAAGGCATCACCTTCGCCGGCAAAAGTAAAAGAAGTTAAATAGTTAATTGTCAAAATATCTGTAATAACAGCACCGCCGAGTTTTTGCGCGGCAAGATATTTTTGAAATTTTTTAAGTGTTTCCGTCATTTTATTTGTTTAATTCCTTTTTTTGTCATATAAAAGCAATCTTCGTGGCGTACGCCGAATTTGCCCGGCAAATATATGCCCGGTTCAATGCTAAAACAATAATTTAAGCCGATTTTATTTTTGTTTAAATCTGATATATCTGCAAGTTCATGGTCTTGCATACCGATACCGTGCCCTGTTCTGTGCGTGAAATATTTTCCGTATCCGGCACTAACAATAACACCGCGTGCAAGTGCATCAATTTGTGCGCCTGTCATGCCGTATTTTGCTTTTTTTGCTGCGGTATCATGTGCTAAAATTGCAAGATCTAAAATTTTTTGATATTCGGGGTTTACTTTATCACCAAACCAAAAACAACGTGTAATATCAGAACAATACCCTTTGTAAACGCAACCGAAATCAAGCAATACGGCAGTATTTTTTGTCAGTTTAGTATCATCAGGCAAATGGTGCGGGTTTGCACCGTTTGCACCGAAGGAAACCAAGGGAATAAAGGACATTGCCGTTGCACCGCGCTCACGCATAAACATTTCAATTTTAAGGGCAACTTGTTTTTCCGTCATACCGGCTTTGATTTCTTTTTTGATGTAGAGAAAAGCCCCGTATGCAATTTGGGCAGATTCCTTCATTATCTTTAATTCCTGCTCGGTTTTTGTTGCGCGTACTGAATTTATAAAGTTTGAAACGGTTTTAAAGCCTGCTTTTTTATAATGTTTAGCGGCGGCAAAAAACTCTTTATTTTCGTCAAAAGCAACGGCTTTTAATTTAAGTGTTTTTGCCTGTTTGATAATTTCAAGGTGTTGATCTTGTTCAAGAGGTATAAATTTTGCTTTTGGGAAATATTTTTTTACATCATTTTCATATAGTGGGCGCGTTACAATTACAAGGCCTTTTTTGTGAATGAGAACAGTGGCCTCATTTTCACAAAAAATTTCGCCGAGCAGATAATTCATATCGTGCAAATCTGTTAAAACTAGCCCGTCAAGTTTATTTTTATTTAGGGCTGAAAGAATATTTTTTAATTTTGATTGATCAATACCGGCCATTTTTACCTCTCTATACATTATAGCAATTATAAGGTAATTTTTGGTACTTAAATATTTAGAAAAAAGCCCCCTTGTAAAAGGGGGCTAAGTTTTGTAATGTTTTAATTAAATTATCAAACTTGTTGCTGTCATGTCCGCTGGTTTGGAAATGTCTAAAAGTTTTAAAACCGTAGGGGCAATATCAGCAAGTTTGCCACCGGCGGCAAGTTTAATATTTTGCGCATCATCTGCTACATAAATAAACTCAACCGGGTTTGTGGTGTGTGCGGTTTTTGGCATATTGATTTTATCATCCCACATGTCTTCAGCGTTCCCATGGTCGGCAGTAATCAAAATTGCATAACCTGCTTTTAAAGCCGCATCAACAACTTTGCCGCAACATTCATCAACTACTTCCACAGCTTTTTTTGCCGCTTCAAAAGAACCTGTATGGCCCACCATATCGCAGTTTGCAAAATTTAAAACAACAAAATCATATTTGTTTTTTGAAATTTCTGCGACTGCCCTATCTGCTACTGTGCGGGCATCCATTTCCGGGTGTTCGGCATAAGTGGCTGGGTCAAAAGTACCTTTGATTTCAATTCTGTCTTCGCCTACAAAAGGTTTAATAAGTTTACCGTTAAAGAAAGATGTAACGTGTTTAAATTTTTGCGTTTCAGCGATCCTAAGTTGCGTTTTACCTGCCTTTGAAATAACTTCACCCAACAAATTATTCATGCTACCGCCTTCACTCATCGGGGCAAGGGCATTATATTTAAAACTGTCATAATATTTTGTTAAGCCGCAAAAAACAATATTTGGCCTACGGTTGCGTTTGAGTGGGAAATCATCTTCAACAAAAGAGCGTGTTAATTGTATGGCACGGTCTTGACGGAAATTAAAAAATACAATACCGTCCCCGTCTTTTACGCCGGTATAACCCTCAATAACCGTTGGGGGGATATATTCATCAACCATTTTACTGCCTGATGGGGTTTTATCGTTTTCATAAGAATTTTTAATTGCGTCTTCCGCACTTTTTGCAACGCGGCCTTTTGCATCAACAATAAGGTCATACGCCTGAGTTGTTAAGTCCCAAGTTTCATTTCTGTCCATGGCATAATAGCGGCCCATTAAAGTTGCAACGCGGCCGACACCGTACTCTTTAAACTTTTCTTCAAGCATTTTAAGGTAACCGAGTGAACTGTTGGGCGGTGTATCGCGCCCGTCGGCAAAAAAGTGTACCCAAACGGTTTTAATGCCAAGTTCCGCGGCTTTTTTGATAATATTATAAAGGTGGTCTTGGTGCGCATGCACGCCTTCATCTTGCACAAGTCCCATTAAATGTAAAGCGCTGTTATTTTTTACGCAATTATCTAAAACCGCTTTAAAAGCAGGTGTATTATAAATTGAACCGTCTTCAAAAGCATCTTTTAAACGTTTTAATTCCTGGATAACAATGCGGCCCGCGCCCATATTTAAATGCCCGACTTCAGATGAACCCATATATCCGGCAGGTAAACCGACTTCTTCCCCTGATGCTTCAATCAAAATATGCGGATATTTTGCCAAATAACTGTTAATATTCGGGGTACTAGCGTTTAATACGGCATTATTATTTTTATCTTGCCTAACACCCCAACCGTCACGAATTAATAAAACAACCTTTTTCATAATTATCTTTCTCCTGTAATTTTTAAACCAATTTTTTTTGTTTGTAAATCTACCAAATCCTCTACTGTTTTTGCACCTGATTGTATAAAATATTTTAAGAAGTGGTAAAAAATCTTTTCAGCCATAACGGTATCAGCCATAGCCCTATGCCACCCCTCGCAAGAAAAGCCAAGTTCTTGGGCAATTATGCCAAGGCGGTTTCTTGTAAAACAACCGTGTGTGCGTGCAAATTTAAGTGTATCTAAAGTTGTAACTTCAGGCATTTTAAGGCCTGAATTTTCAAATTCATATTTTAAAAAAGGTACATCAAAATCAACATTATGGCAAACTAAAATACTGTTTTCCAAATGTTCTGCCAAAGTTAGGGCAATATCCCTAAAAAAAGGTGCATCAGCCACCATTTCATTTGTTATACCGTGTATGGCGGTAATATCCGGAGAAATATACATTTCCGGATTAATTAAAGTAGTGTAACTGTTTAGACGTTTGCCCGCTTGGCTTGCAAGTAAAGCGACTTCGCAAATACGGCCTCCGCGCGGGAAACTTAAACCTGTTGTTTCAGTATCAAGGCACACAAATTTTGCATCTTTAATATACATGGTAAATTAAATACCTCACACCCATTGCGATTAATAAAGTTAAAATTGTCCCAGCAATATTTTTACCGGACATAAAATTAACTTCCTTCATCTTAAATATTATAGATAAACATCCTATCCATATCAAAGCGACTAAAAAAGCGATATTAGACGGTAAAATCAAAGACATATAAAGTCCGCCGCGGTATATCATGGAAACATATCTTTCATCAAAAGTAGGGTAATTTTTATGCACAAAATCTTTAATGAATAAATGTATTAAAACCATTAAAAGATGGGAAGAAATGATTAAACCGTTTAAAATTATTATAAGTATTAATATCCAAAAAGAGATATCAGTTCTTTCCGGTGTTAATATAAAAGGTGCCACTATAAATAAAATAGATATTTCAATTATTTGCCAGCATACAAACATTACAGCATTTATGCCTATTACGTCGTGATTGTCGGAAACATCAATAAAATCACTGAGTATATGTATTAAAGTTAGCAGGAAAATACTTTCAACGCCGTTAAAAGATACGCCTGCTACCGTAAACCAATTAATTTCAAGGTAAGGTAAGCAGCAAATTAAAAGACAAACTAAATATACAAGACCATGTACGGTTAAACCTTTAAAAGGATTAGTGATTTTTTTGCGATAAATATAATCTGTATGGAGTGTAAAATCCGCAAGAAAATGTGCAAGAAGTAAATGCCAAAAAACAATCATTATGCTAATCTCTCCTGTTCGGGATTTGCCGGTAAAGTTATATTAAACTCGGTTCCTTCATTAATTTTAGAGGCAACTTCAATTTTCCCTTGATGTGCTTCTATAATTTGTTTAACTATTGTTAAACCAAGGCCATATCCTCTTACATTTCTATCCGCTTGATGATATTTCGTAAATATTTTGGGAAGTTCGTCTGCCGGTATACCTATACCTGTATCTTTAATTGTAATTTTATAGTTGTGGTTATCTTGTTTTATATTTAAAGAGACATATCCTTCAGATGTAAATTTAATTGCATTAGATATTAAATTGGTAAAAACTCTCTCAATTAAATTTTTATCTGCAGATATTATTAAATTTTTATCGGATGTGATTTTTAACTCAAGGTTTTTTTGTTTGGCAAGGGGCGTTAATGCATAAACTATATCTTTTGCAGATTTTTCCAAATCAAATTTAGTTTTATTAAGTACCAAAAGCCCGCGTTCCAGTTTGGAAATATCTAAAATATTTTCCACCAAACTTACGAGCATTTTTGATGAATTTGAAATAGCTTTCAGCATTTGGTTTTGTTCTTCTTTAGTTAAATTTTGTTCTTCTAAAAGCATTATATAACCTTGGATGCCAAGTATCGGTGCACGAAGGTCATGCGCAACAGCATTAAAGACATCATTTTTCATTTCGCTGATTTCATGTTCTGATGTTATATCCCTAAATAAAACAATAGCGACAGGTTCTTGATTTTGTGGCTGGAATAT